>CAKROK010000044.1 GCA_934373295.1 uncultured Christensenellaceae bacterium
CGCACTCTCGCGAGCGCCTATTTAATATATCACCTTACCCCCCTCCCTGTCAACTACTTTTTTCACTTTTTTTGAAATTTTTTTCAAATTTCTTCAAATCGGCGCATTTTTGATGTTCTCTACATTATATTATAAAACTTTTTTACTGCTTCAACACGTCATGCACAAATAATCCCAAAAAAAATTTTATCCCGAATGAATAAATCTATTGACAATTCTGCAAAACGTATTATAATGAAGTTGTCCGCTGAGGGGCGCCCGTTTCGGCTGAGATGCACCCTTAGTACCTGATCAGGTTAATACCTGCGGAGGGATTGCGGTGCTATGCATTTAAGCTCATCCCCCAGTAATTTGGGGTTTTTTATTTTCGGCATTGTACATTTCTCCACAGCATGATATATTTAAGGAGATTTAACCATGTCAAAGAAAAATGTCACTAGAACTGCGTTGATAATAGTCTGCGCAATGTTGATACTCATCGGCCTAGGCGTGCTCATAGCTGCGATCACCGGCGCCGACATATCGGGAATATTCGATTTCGGCGCATCCGATCCCGAAAATCCCGCGAACAACACCATTTTCGTCGTGTCGATCGTCGTATCCGTGCTGCTCATAATAGGCGGCGCAGTCGCGCTCTATTTTCTCAACAAAGGCGAGCAGTCCGTCACATCGAAATGGACTACGAAAGAGCTGATATTTGGCGCGTTATGCGTCGCGTTGTCCTTCGTTCTTTCATATATAAAGATATTCCACATGCCCCAGGGCGGTTCCATCACGCCGGCGAGTATGCTTCCCATATTCCTTTTCGCATACATCTACGGCACGCCGCACGGTTTAATCGTCGCTATAGCATACGGTTTATTACAGATGATCCAGGATGCGTACATCGTACACTGGGCGCAGGCGATTTTGGATTACGTCCTCGCGTTCGGCGCGCTGTCCCTCGCGGGTCTGTTTAAAAAGAGCATCATCCCCGGCATAATCGCGGGCGGTATCGGCAGATTCTTCTTCGCGTTCTTATCCGGCTTCATATTCTTCGCGGAGTACGCTCCCGAGGGACAGTCTCCCGTCGTGTACTCGCTGGTTTATCAGATAACCTACATCATCCCCGAGCTGGTGATCTGCATCGTCATCGCGGTCATCCCCGCGGTCTCAAAGACCATCAACTCCCTGCGCGACCAGTCCATCGCCGAAAAGCTGAACAAGCGGCCGGCGCGCGCATAACCAAGCTAATGTCCTGTTAATCAGGCGTTATAAAACTCTCTCAAGCCCGCTGGGATTTTTCCGGCGGGTCCTTTTTTTGTTTTTATAAGATGCTTTGCCCTGCGAATTTAAAGCGAGCTTGCCGATGAGGCGCGGCGCAGGTTTTTGCGGCTTTGCCGCAAAAACTAAGCCCGTCCGCCGGCCCCGCGGGGCCGGCGGACGGGCGACTTTCAAGCTTGAAACGGCGGGAGCCGTTTCATGCTTGAAAGCTGCGCCGCGCGCGTACGTGTGAGATGAGACTTTTTTACTTTAGCGTATAAACTTAACGGCGCAAAAATATAATGGAGCTTTGCGTTAGCAAAGCAACCTAATTATTCATTTGATAATTCACCCCATTAAATCAAGCGCACAAACGTTTCTCCCCACACACCCAAACAATTCCCGCAAACTAAAGCATACGGTCTGTAAAATTATCGCGAAGCATAATTTTGAGACCGTCTCGTCGCAGCAAGCGCTATAGTCATGCAGCCGTGTAAACACGACTGCAACGACAAATAACGCTGCTGCTCCTCTATCCCAAAAAGGCACGCTCGGTTCGCCTGCTCGGTTGTAAACGCCCTCGCGACGGCTCACTGTCGCTACCACCTTTTCGGGAGCCCTAATAACACATTAACGCAGTTATGCCAACACTTCTACAATCGAGCGGGAGTCACAAACCAAACTATTTACACTAAGTAATGTATGCGGTCTGTAAAATCGCTTGCGATTTTAAGACCGTCACCGTCGAGAAACAATGTATAGTCGAAAACTAAGTTAAGCATTTATGCCGACATATCAACTTGAACAGATTAGCGGAGAAGGATGAGGAGGTCGCAGACCTCCTTATGGGAAAGTTAAGAAAACCACGGTTTTCAGTTAAAATAAAGTTTAATCCTAAATCAAACTAATGTCTTTAAATACTTACTGCTGACTTGAACCATTCTCTTTGACGGAGCTTTGCGTTAGCAAAGCAACCTTTGACTTCAATTTACGTGTATATTCGCTCTTTTAAAGTTTATCTCCCCCACTTTTTTTAAATTCCGGTTTTTATCAAACCTCGTTTTTTTATGCTCAAATCGGGAATACTTTCAAAAGATATCTTTAAATATAACGGAGGTTGCTATGATAACTAAAATAACCGGTTTGGAACTCATCGACTCGCGCGGTATACCCGCCGTCTGCGCCGAGGTATGCTTTGAAAATGGAGTAAGAGCGCACGCCGTCGTGCCCTCGGGCGCGTCAGTGGGCAGTCATGAGGCGCACGAGCTGCGCGATAACGACGCTCGCTTTTCCGGCAAAGGCGTGAGCCGCGCGGTAAAAAACATAAACGAGGAGATCTCAGACACGCTTTCCGGCAAGGGCTTTGCCGATCAGGCGGAGTTTGACAGCGCACTTTTGGAGCTGGACGGTTCAAAGGATAAGTCCCGTTTGGGCGCAAACGCCATCCTCGCCGTCTCTATCGCCTATGCGCGGGCGAGCGCGGCTTTTAAGCATCTGCCCCTTTACCGCACACTGACGGACGAGCCTGAGCCGCTTCTCCCCTGCCCCATGATGAATATTTTAAACGGCGGTGCGCACGCCTCTAATAACCTCGACATTCAGGAATTCATGTTCATGCCCTTTGGCGCGGATAGCTTTAGGCAGGCCATGGACATGGGCATGGAGACGTATATCGCGCTTAAATCACTGTTAAAGAGCAAGGGATTATCCACCCTCGTTGGTGATGAGGGCGGCTTTGCGCCCGACCTCAAGAGCGACGACGAGGCCATTGAGCTTATCGTCACGGCGGCGCGCCACGCGGGGCTTAAATCGGGAAAGGATTACGGCATCGCGCTGGATTGCGCTGCAACGGAGTGGGTCCAAAGCGACGGCTACTATAAGCAGCCGAAATCGGGCATGATACTCAACGCGGGCGACCTATTGCGCCATTATCAGCAGCTCGTCGCGAATTACCCCATTATTTCCATCGAGGACGGCATGGGCGAGGACGATTTCCAGAGCCATGCGCTGCTCACAAAATCCCTCGTTGTACAAACCGTGGGCGACGACCTGTTTGTGACCAATCCCGAGCGCATCCGTCTGGGCGTGCTGCATCATGCCGCGAACGCCGTGCTCATAAAGCCCAATCAGATAGGCACCGTCAGCGAGACGCTAAACGCAATGAAAACCGCGCGGGATATGGGGCTTTCCTGCATCGTCTCCCATCGTTCCGGGGACACGGAGGACACGTTTATAGCCGACCTCGCCGCGGCGACCTGCTGCGGACAGATTAAAACGGGCGCACCCGCCCGCGCCGAGCGCACGAGTAAATATAACCGCCTGCTCATGATAGAGCACGAGCTGGGCAGCTATGCGCGCTTCGCCGGCGGCTCGACCATCAAAAACCTCTTTCCCGAACAATGAGGTTTATCTTCCGCATACGCCGCATTATCCGCCTTGCACGAATGCTCTTTCTCATCGCAAGAAGATAGCTTAATCGGCTGTTATCGCTTGACTTATGATTAAAATAGCATTATGATAATGTAAAGCAAAAAATTGCGGAATTATTCTTCATTATCAGGAGGTCATTTTTATGGAATTACAGGCTATTAAGGACATCATCAAGGAGCAGATCGACATAGACGTCTCCGGCATCACCGAGGACACCACCTTTGAGGATCTTCAGATCGACTCCCTTGACATGGTCGAGATCGTCATGGCTATCGAGGACAAGTTCGACGTGGTCATCGACGGCAATAACGACATAAAGTGCATAGGCGATCTCGTAAAGCTCTGCCAGAAATAATCATAAAAAATTAACGGATGACCTGCGGTGGTCGTCCGTTAATTTTTTATTGCCCTTTTCTGCATATATTCTTCCCAAAATATATGCAGAAACTAATTTTGCATATGCAAAAACGGATGGGCCGTCTTAGCTCATCCGTTCTTTATCTTCTTATGCGTTTAAGCGTTTGCCGCTTTTATCCTCTTTTGATTCTTCGCGCCGTTAAATGCGACTATCGTTATGGGCAGACCGAATACGACATAGATGGGGAAGCATATCGTCCCGATGAGATACAGCACCGCTGAAAACTTCGCCGCTCCACCGCTCTTTGAGAAATATCCTATCCATCCTAAAAGACATCCGAACACGAATACGAATATATGTACGCATAGGAGTATCACCAGCAGATATAACACCACCGCCATCTCATTCGAGATCCCCACAATAGCGAACAAAAAGCTGAAGTACGCTCCCATTGCGCGGAGAAAATCCGCACCGCCCGCCTGAGCTATCGACCCTATGAGCGACCACAGTAGGTAAATACAATAGAGCGTGGCTAAGACATTCGAAACCAGTAAAGTCTTGCTTCTCATATTTTCCCTCTTATTTCGCGACCTCGAGCAGCTTTTTGCTCACCCTCGTCTGAACCTCGAGATAATACGCTGCCTCCTGTGTCGTCATGTCCTCGTTTTCCCACTTATCGAACTTCTCGACCATCTTCGTATACTTCGTCATGTAATCCGCATATTGTCCAAGTAAGGTAAGGTCGCTCGGGTTCTTCGAGTACTTATTCATGAAATCCACATATTCGTCCATAAATTCCTCGTAAGAATCCATCGCCTCTTTAAAGTCGTCGCGTATTCCGCTTTTTTCTCCCTCATCTTCCGATTCCTGCGGCGTATCAACCTGCGCCTCGGTCGTAGGCTCGGGTTCCTCCGTCGGCTCGGGCTCCGCCTCCTCGGATATTTCCGGCTCCGGCGTGCTTTCAACCACCGCCGTCGGCTCCGGTTCCTCCGACTTTTCCGGCGCCTTGACGCCGCAGGACGCCGCTGTAAGAACGATTACAAACGCGGCAAGGATCGCTGCTAACTTTTTCATTATAAAATCTCTCTTTCTGTAAATATTAACCGATATCGATTAATAGCTTATATACCGTCTGCGGTTAATATGCAAGTAGAAAGTGAGGTTTTTTAATGATTTCATATGATAACTTATGGACTGTTATGAAGAAAAAGGGCATATCACAATATGCGCTGATAAAGCAGCATAACATCAGCCCCGCTCAAATCACCCGTCTGAAGCGCAATGAATACGTAAGCACGCACACCATCGAGATATTCTGTAAGATATTAGATTGCTCTGTGGCAGATATCATGGAGTATATTCCGGATAAATAAAACAGCTGCCGATTTACTCGACAGCCGCATAATTTTCATCCGTAATCAGTCTTCCTTTTTATCCTTCTCCTGCTCCCCCTTTTTCTTTTTACCGGGGACGATCATATAGTAGAGGGGCACGCTCAAAAACACGACCCATGCGGGGTGCCATAGGTTTGCGTAAAAGCCCAGTATCAGGAAAACCGCCGTCGCGAGCACGGGATACGCGAACGCGTGCGCATTTTTCGTCTGTATTGCGCTGTAAATCGACTCTCCGAGCGGGATTATCAGGAAGAGCATCCATGCGGGATGCCATGCGTTTAAAAATACGCCCAATAATATGAAGGCGATCGTCACGCACGTCGCGAGCGTACCCGAGAATATCGCCCTCTTGGAGTGCTTTTCCGCAAATTCGCCTATCTCGTGCTCCTCGCCGTTTATTATCACCTTTTTGTCGCCCTTATTGACGTGTACGCTGTCGCCGTCCTTGCTCTCCACGTGTACGCCGTCCTTCCAGCTTATGTGTACGCTGTCCTTGCCGTCCTCGACGTGTATGCCCTTTAGGCTGACGTGCGCATAGTTCTTCTTATTCTCATCCTCCTGCTCGGCGTTTTCGTCCTGCTCCTCCGCTTGGGTGCTCTGCTCCGTTTTCTGCGTCTTTTCATGCCCCAAAAGCTCGTCTAAAGACATTCCGTAAAGCTCCGCAAGGGCTATCAAGTTATCCGTATCGGGCGACGCCTCCGCGCGCTCCCATTTTGAAATGGCCTGCCTTGAAAGCCCCAGCTTCTCCGCCAGCTCCTCCTGTGAAAAGCCCCTTGTCTTTCTCAACTGTACTAATCTGTTAGCTGTTTCAACGTTCATTTTTTATGTGCTCCTTGCTGTTTGTCATGGCCCTAATTATACGGTTGCGGCGAAAATTGTTCTATACATTCGGGTTTTCATTTCCGCAACTACCGGTTGCGTTTGCGGTTTTTCGTCATTTTTCAGAGGGTGCGTCCTCGATTGTTTCACATGAAACACCGCTCTCCGGCGGCAGTGCGATAAGCCCCTTTATCTTCTTTCCCTCTTTCATGAACATCAATTCGTGCTCCGTCGGGATGTTGTCCGGCATGGGCTTTTTGGCAAAATCGTCCGATTCAAAGATTATGCGCCAGCCCTCGTCCTTAAAATACCTGAGCGAATCGACATACAGCCCGTCGTCATCCGTCTTAAACCGAAGCTGTGCGTCCGCGGTCATGAGCTGCGCGTACATCTTCAATTGGCGCGGATATGTCAGCCGGTGCTTTTTATCCCCCGTCTTATACCACGGATTGCAGAAGTTTATGTATATGCGCGAAATTCTGTCCTCGGGGGAAAACGCGGTAAAAAGCCGCTCGATATCCAGGCTTATTATCTTTACGTTGTCTATCGGCTCATCAACATATATCGCCTCTATCTTTCTCTTGGCGACGACCAGCATCTCGCTCTTTATGTCTATTCCTATATAATTTACGTCCTTATGCTCATGCGCAAGCTGGGATAAAAACCCGCCCTTGCCTATCCCCAGCTCCATTTGCAGCGGATTATCGGGGTTTTTAAACTGCTGCTTCCATATCCCTTTAAACTGCGCGGGTTCATCCACATTAAAGGGACATGCCGCAAGCTCCGGCCGCGCATAGGGCTTTCTTCTCATCCTCATAACATTTTTCCGTCTTTCATCTTATAATTTCTATAATGATTATACTGTATTACGCTTTTTTGTTCAATAAAAAAGACGAGCGCACAGCTCGTCAATTTCGTTTTTACCTTTTCAAGTATAGCTCTTTCTTATGTTCTTTATCGCCGATTTTTCCAGCCGGGAGACCTGCGCCTGCGATATATGCACCTCGTCCGCGACCTCCATCTGCGTCTTGCCCTCAAAATACCTCAATCTGATGATGTTCTTCTCCCGCTCGGTCAGGCGCTCTACCGCGTCGCGCAGCGTTATGGACGTAAGCCACCTTTCGTCCGAATTCTTCTCGTCAGCGATTGAGTCCTCTATATACAGCGCATCCCCGCCGTCCTGATACACGGGCTGGGACAGGCTGACTGGGTCCTGCACGGCGTCCATTGCAAAGACGACCTCCTCGGGCGGGACGCCCAGCTCCTGCGCGATCTGCTCGATAGTCGGCTCACATCCCTTTTCGTGCATGAACGCATTTCTCACCTGAAAGGCGTGATTCGCCGTATCTCTAAGCGAGCGCGACACCCTTATCGCGTTATTATCCCGCAGATATCTGCGTATTTCGCCTATTATCATGGGGACGGCGTATGTCGAAAAACGGACGTTTTGAGATACGTCGAAGTTATCCACCGCCTTTAACAGACCGACGCAGCCGACCTGGAATAAATCATCCATGTTCTCGCCCCTCATGGCGAAGCGCTGACATACGCTCAAAACCAGGCGCAGATTCCCGCGGACGAACTCCTCCCGCGCCCTTTTATCCCCCGCATATATCCTTTCAAAGTATCCCTTCAGCTGCTTTTCCGGTATGAGCGGCAGCGTCGACGTGTCCACCCCGCATATCTCGACCTTATTTATCATACGTCCCGACCTCCAACATCATCCGGCCTACCAAAAAGCCATGCCTTTTCGCCTTCGTCGCAGCAAGCGTGATTGTCATGCAGCCGTGCGAGCACGACTGCAAAGACTAATAACGCTGCTGCTCCTCTATCCCAAAAAAGCTCGCTTACGCTACCACTTTTTTGGAAAACCCTCTTTCGACTCGCCTCAATCGACGTACTCAAGTACGCCTCATTCGCCTCACTCGAAAAATGACGAAAAATCAAGCCTTTTTGATTGGCCGGTTCTAAAAAATTCTTTCAAGAACAAGTTTTAAAACATGTCCTCAAATCAACATGCCTTATCCTCAACATCTTCTTCGATATTTAGGTTTTCCATTGTGATTTTCTAATATACTTTTAAAAAAAATGAATATTGGGGGTTGACATTGGACAAAAGCGGGTATATTATAAACACATGAACAGATGTACATATGTTGAAAGGAGATAACATGAAGGGTGACGTTGAATGCTGCGATTATATGCACGTCCATCAGGAGCTTATAGACAGGCTCGTTAGCGACATGCCGGACGAGGATATTCTCGCGGATCTATCCGAGCTTTTTAAGGTATTCGGCGATTCTACCCGCATCCGAATACTCTACGCGCTGAGCGTATCAGAGATGTGTGTGTGCGATATCGCCCGCCTTTTAAACATGACGCAGTCGGCGATCTCTCACCAGTTGCGCATATTAAAACAATCTAAGCTCGTCAAGAACAGACGAGAGGGAAAAACTGTATTTTACTCCCTGGCGGACGACCACGTTCGTCTAATAATGAACCAGGGACTGGAACATGTGGAGGAATGAAATCATGAAAAAGAAGTTCAAGCTGGAAAATCTCGATTGTGCGCACTGCGCGGCTAAGATGGAAGAGGAGATCAACAAGTTAGACGGCGTGACCGCGTCCATCAGCTTCATGGCGCAAAAGCTCACGCTTGAGGCAGACGACGCCGTTTTCGATAAGGCGGTCGAGGATGCTCAAAAGGCCATGAATTCCGTCGAGCCGGACTGCATCATCGTAAGATAAAATAACACTGCAAATTTAGCGAGAGGCGACCATGAACAAGAAACAAAAAAAGATGCTTATCCGCATCCTGATATCACTGGCTATTTTCATACCGCTGTTTATTCTCGATAAGCTGGGCATTTTGCAGCCGCTGGGGGTATTCTCCGTGCTGCTGTACCTCCCCGCGTATTTATGCGTGGGCTATGACGTGCTCGCGGGCGCGGGACGCAACATTATAAGAGGCCGAGTTTTTGACGAGGCTTTCCTGATGACCGTCGCGACGTTCGGCGCATTTGTAACAGGCGAATTTCCCGAGGCGGTCGCGGTCATGCTGTTCTATCAGGTGGGCGAGCTCTTCCAGAGCTACGCCGTGGGAAAGAGCCGCGCATCTATTTCCGAGCTCATGGACATCTGCCCCGAATACGCCAACCTGGCGGAGGGCGACAGCTATAAGCAGGTCGACCCGGACGACGTGAACATCGGCGATGAGATAGTCATTCTCCCCGGTGAGCGCGTCCCGCTGGACGGCGTCATCATATCCGGCGAGACGATGCTGGATACATCCGCCCTCACCGGCGAAAGCGTGCCTCGCTCCGCACGCGAGGGAGACAGCATAATAAGCGGCTGTATCAACGGCGATAAGATGATACGCGTGCGCGTTACCAAGCAGTATTGCGACAGCACCGTATCGCGCATACTCGAGCTGGTCGAGAACGCCACGGATAAAAAGACCAAGACGGAGAACTTCATAACGCGCTTTGCGAAGTACTACACCCCCATCGTGGTAATCGCTGCGGTCTTTCTCGCGCTCATCCCCCCGATCTTTGACGGTCAATGGTCCGTTTGGCCGCTGCGTGCATGCACCTTCCTCGTAATCTCCTGCCCGTGTGCGCTCGTCATATCCGTCCCGCTGTCCTTCTTCTCGGGCATCGGCGCGGCGTCTAAAAACGGCATACTCGTTAAGGGCAGCAACTACTTAGAGGTACTCGCGTCCGTAAAGGCAGTCGCGTTTGACAAGACGGGCACACTCACGCAGGGCGTTTTCAAGGTGACTGACATCATTCCCGCGCAGGGCTGTGATAAAGACGAGCTTCTGACCGCCGCCGCGCGCGCGGAGAGCTTCTCCACTCACCCCATCGCGAAATCCATTCTCGATGCCGTGGGCAATCTCCCCTCGACCTCCGGCGATACTGTCGAGGAGATAAGAGGCTGCGGTATCCACCTTTCCGGCGAAAACGACATCCTTGCGGGCAACATCCGCCTTATGAACAAATTCGGCATTGATTTTGAAGAGGGTCAGGAAGCGGGCACGATAGTATACGTCGCGAAAAACAGCAAATACCTCGGTAGGATAGTCATAGCCGACATGGTCAAGGAGGACTCCAAGCAGGCTATAGAGTCGCTTAAAAAGCAGGGTCTGCATACAGTGATGCTCACTGGCGACAGAGCGCCCATAGCGCAGTCCATCGCGGACAGCCTGGGCATTGACACGGTGCTTTCCGAGCTCATGCCGGAGGATAAGGTCTCCCGCCTTGAGGAGCTAATAAACGAAAAGGGCAGCGTGTGCTATGTAGGCGACGGCATCAACGACGCGCCCGTTCTCGCACGCGCTGACGTGGGCATAGCAATGGGCAGCATGGGCAGCGACGCCGCCATCGAGGCCGCGGACATCGTCATAATGGACGACAAGCCTTCTCGCCTTTCCATAGCGTTCCGCATAGCCAAAAAGACGCTCGCGATAGTCTATGAAAACATCTGGTTCGCGCTCGGCGTAAAGCTCATCATCCTCGTTTTGGGCGCGCTCGGTCTCGCGGACATGTGGTGGGGCGTGTTTGCGGATGTCGGCGTCGCGGTCATCGCGATACTGAACGCCATGCGCGCACTCTCTCTTAAATAAGAATATTCTGCATGAATGCTCCCTTTATGACAAGGGGGCATTTTTGCAGATAATCAGAGGCAAAAGTGAATAAAGAAGAAAATAAAAAATTTATCCGATGGTGCATTCTCGGCGCTATCGGAGGTATGCTCATGGCCGCGGGCGATTGGCTGCTTGGGTGCATTCCCATTTCGCCGACAGACACGGGAATGTTCGACAGGGCCTATTACTTGTCCGGCGCCTATGGCTTATGGAGGCCCGTACTCATCGTCGGTATGGGCGCGATCGGGGGCTTTCTATATTACTTTATGGTAAAGGCGCTGAATAACGGCATCAACTCAAAATACAGAAAAACAAAGCTCGTCCATTTCCTATGCGGAATATTCACCATTGCGGTAGCTCTGGCGATACATACCTGGTCAGCTACATTGGCATGGTTTACCGCATATCTGGGTCCGCGTATCGGTTTTAAGGCCGCGCTCGCAGCAGTTTGCTCCTATCGAGATGATATGCTCATAGCAATTCTCCCCATGTACATTCCGATGATATTGCTTTTCGGGATCCATTTCGTGATGCTGCTTACCGGCAAAACCCATTATCCCAGATGGATGCTCGTCTTTCATCCGGTCGTTTGGAACATTCTGCTCGTTGTAATCCCGGACATTGCTCAGGCCATGCAGATACCTGCCGCCACATGGATGTCCGTTATGAGCCAAAGCAGCACTAATACCTCTATAATTATTTGGTGCATAGCCGCCGCGATTTTTGAGAAGAGACATTTTCAAAGTGAATTGATTCCGGAAAAATCATACTCCGGCGAAGATCGATACTTCATTTAATTAGGTTGCTTTGCTTCGCAAAGCTCCAAAAAATGTGCAAATCAATAGTAGTTACATATGACTTTATTCAGATTGAAAACTTCCCTCTGCGTTTTTTCACTGAAAACCGTGGTTTTCAGACTTTCCCATAAGGAGGTCTGCGACCTCCTCATCCTTCTCCGCTAATTCGTTTAGGTTGAAATGCCAGCATAGATGCATAACTTAGTTTTCAACTATTCTTTGTTTCTCGACAGCGACGGTCTTAAAATCGCAAGCGATTTTACAGACCGCATACATTACTTAGAGTAAATAGTCTTGTTTGTGATTCCCGTTCGATTATAGAAATGTTGACATAACTTCGTTAATGTGTTATTAGGGCTCCCGAAAAGGTGGTAGCGACAGTGAGCCGTCGCGAGGGCGTTTACAACCGAGCAGGCGAACCGAGCGTGCCTTTTTGGGATAGAGGAGCAGCAGCGTTATTTGTCGTTGCAGTCGTGTTTACACGGCTGCATGACTATAGCGCTTGCTGCGACGAGACGGTCTCAAAATTATGCTGCGCGATAATTTTACAGACCGTATACTTTAGTTTGCGGGAATAGTTTGGGTTTTGAGCTGTTGTGTTTGTGCGCTTTAGCCAAAAAGATTTAAATCACACGTTCGCGCGCGGCGCAGCTTTCAGCCGCCTCCGGCGGCTGAAAGGGCCCGCCCGCCTCCGGCGGGCGGGCTTAGTTTTTGTGCGCCATCCGCAGGATGGCGCACAAAAACCTGCGCCGCACGTCGTCGGCAAGCTCGCTTTTTCTTCGGAGGGCAAGAGGAATGATTTGCGTATAAATCATCTCTTTTGGCGGTTTGCCGTGCCAAAAGAGATACCTTATTATTAATTTAAGTTTTAGATTCCTGCTGCCTTTGCTGCACTTATAATTTTGTACACAAAAAACAGCAACGAAAAATAACCGCCCAAATTGCAACCTAGCGGTTATTTTTAAAGAACGGAAGGACAATTCATTTTGAACGCCGAAAAGGAGTGGTGTCTTTTCTGACACCCCTCCCCTCTTGAAATACAATATTCTATTAGGAACAATATATCCATCAATCCCCTAATTTGAGGAGATTCTCGCGCTTCTTTTGAACGATGCTCGTTATGGCTACGCCCACTACGAGCAGCACGCCCGTGATGATCTGCGATACGTAGGAGGGCGTTCCGAGCTGCGTAAGTCCGTTTGAAAGCATGGACATGAGCACAGCGCCCACAAATGTTCCCACCATGTTCGTCTTTCCCAGCTTCGCGAGCAATGCGCCCAGGAATATCTTGGTGTACGAGTTTAAGAACAGCGACGAGCCGAGCTGCGGCTGACCGGAGCTCATCTTGAACATCATGAGTACGCCGCCAAACGACGCGAACACCGCCGCTAACAGGAACACGACCATCGTTATCTTCTTTGTCGCTATGCCCGCCTGCTCAGCCGCGACCTTGTTGTCGCCTATCGCGTAGATGTACTGACCGAACTTGGTCTTTTCCTGTATCACCACCAGCACGGCGATTATAACGACCGTGACGATGAGCAGCACGGGTATTCCGCCGATGTCCGCCTGGGTGAGCTGATATAACAGCGCGCCCTCGTCCTTGGGTATTGAGATATTCGTGCCCTTGCCTATTATCAGGCCGATTGCCTTTGCGATGCCGGATACCGCTATCGTGACTATGAGCGAATTTAGCTTAAAGCCCGTGACGAGTCCGCCGCTTATGAGTCCGTATACCGCGGAAATGACTATCGTGATGAGCGCTGCCAAATCTGCGGGGACGCCCGCTACCATGAGCGCCGCACAGCATGTGCAGGAGAACGCCGCGATGTCGCCGAAGGATATGTCCATCTCACCTAATGAGAATACCCACGTCACACCGAGTATGATTATGCAGTATATGCAGCTTTCCTTTAAGAACTGCATTATGTTGCTGTATGTCGGGAAGCTCTCCGGCAGCAGGAATGCAAGCACTGCGAAGATGACTATTACGATCAATACTAAAAGATAATTTGTTATAAGGTTGCCGACATTGATCTTTTTCTTTTCCATCTTATGCTTCAACCTCCTTTGCCGTCTTTTCTACTTTTTTAACATCCTTTGTGGGCTTTGCCACCGTCTCCTTGTTATTTAAGGTGGATATGAGCAGTGCCACTATTAGCAGAACGCTCGTTATAAGATCGCCAATGTAATAGGGCTTTCCTATGAGAATGAAGCCGTTGGACATAAGCTGTATGAGCAGTGCTCCTAAGAACGTTCCTATGACATTCGTGCGTTTAAATATCGCTTTGCCGATAAATACTGCGGTAAAGCAGGGTGTGAGCGTCGTCAGCGACTGCTTTACGTCGCCCATGCCCTTTGCGGCGGTGTTTATCATTCCGCCAAAGGACGCAAATACTATACATATTATATAAGCGACTATCACGACCGCCGTCACGTTTATTCCCGAATATCTCGCCGCGACGTGGTTTGAGCCGGTCGAGTGCAGATATGTGCCGAACTTTGTCTTTTCAAGTATGATGTACGAAAGGATGTACAGTATCAGCATTATGAACACAGGAGTGGGCAGGCCCAGTATAGTTCCGTCGTTCAAAAAGCCGATGGAGTCTATTCCGTATATCTTCTGACCGTCGCTGAAAAGATATCCGCAGCCAAACGCTATAGTACCTATCGCTATGGTGATTATAATGTCGGGCAGCTTGAAAACTCCGACCGCTATACCTACTATTACGCCGAACACCAGCGCGCCCAGTATGCCCGCGAGCACGCTCACCGCGGGGTTTACGCCCATGGACGCGAGCCACGCCATTATCATGGGTGAGAAGCACGCCACGAGGTAGAATGACATGTCGGAGTGACCGACCGTCGTTACATACGTCACGCCCAGCGCGGCTATCGCCGTGACAGATACGTTACGTAAAATGGTTATCAGGTTGTTCGCGCTGATGTAGTTCTTGTTCAATATGCCGAAAACGGCTATTACAACGACGAACATCGCCGCAAACAGTACTTTTATCAATATATCTCTTTTTTTCATGATCCACTCACCATCCTTATACAGCGTTTACGAGCATGTAGTTGAGGTTGAACTCGTCTGCCGTGCCTTCCGCCTTGATCTCGCCCTTGTTTAAGATCATGATTCTGTCCGCCATGCCGTAGACCTCCTCTATATCCGAGGAAATGAGTATCACTACCGCGTCCTTGGAGAGCTTTCTCATTATCTCATAGATGCTGAACTTCGCTCCGACGTCCACGCCGATGGTCGGCTCGGTGAATATGTAAACCTCTGCGTCCGTAAACAGGCCCTTGCCTACGACGACCTTCTGCTGGTTTCCGCCGGAGAGCTGGGAGACGTGCTTTTTCTCCGTGGGCGTTGCGATTATGAGGTCCTTTATCATCTGCTTGCTTATTTCCCTCTGCTTACCCGTCTTTATGAGACCCGCGAAGCCCGTGACCTTGTTTATCTTGGCCATGGTCAGGTTTGAAGCGACGCTCTGATCGCCGACATACCCCTCCTTCTGCCTGTCGCCCGGTATTAGGAACACGCCGTTTTTGATGGCCTGCTTGGGGGAATTAAACTTGACTTCTTTTCCGTTTAAATATATCTTTCCGCTCGTGGGCTTTATCGCGCCGAATATGACCTTTGAAAGCTCGTCTATGCCCGAGCCTACCAGGCCGAATATGCCCAGTATCTCATTTTTGTTTGCTTTAAGGCTCACGTTATCCAGTCTCTTTGTGAGCGAGATATTCTCCACTCTCAAGACCTCCTCGCCCGCTGCGTCGGGGTTCTTGTCCGGATAGAGCTTTTCTAATTTTTTGCCTAACATTACCTCCGCGATATAGGAAGCGTCCACGCCGTCGTCCACGCTCATGGACATTACGTTTTGGCCGTTCCTGAACACGGTTATCGCGTCGCAGATCTCGTTTACCTCTGCGAGTCTATGTGTAACGAAGATTATTGAGACGCCCTTTTTCTTTAGCTGTCTTACGACGTCGAATATTATCTTCGTCTCTTTTTCCGTCAATATAGATGTAGGTTCATCCAATATAAGTATGTGTGACTTTTTGGAAAGCGCGGCGAGTATGCATATTAGCTCCTGCTCAACGGGGCGCATATCGCTCACCAGCTTGGTCACGTCCACCGGTATCTTATAGCTTTCCGCAAGCTCAATCGCCTGCTTCTTTAATGTGTTTCTGTTTATGGTACTCTTTTCGGATTCATGCCCGAGATAGATGTTTTCATATCCCGTGAACGTGCCGATGAGCGCAGGATGCTGATAGACCGTCGCGATGCCGTTTTCAATCGCGTCGTCCGTGCATTCTATGCTGACCAGCTCGTCGTCCACATATATCTGCCCCGAATCCTTTGTATACATGCCCGAAAGAATTTTTATCAATGTGGATTTACCCGCGCCGTTTATTCCGAGCAGAGCATGAACCTCTCCCGGCTTTATCAAAAGCTGCGCGTCGCTAAGAGCCTTCATTCCCACAAAGCTCTTATTGATATTTTCCATTCTCAGCCGATATTCACTCATTTTTTCAGTCTCTTTCTTTTTATTTATTTTGGCATTTCGCCCCTCATTCAGCTTTACATTGAGAGGTCATAAACTTTCAGACTGTCAAAAACACCTGATTTTTCGTCATTGCCGCGTTTTGAAAGTTTGATTGCCCTTTAAAGCTCACAAGCGGAGATTTTATATATTCTCCGCCGTGAGCCTTGATAGAATAATTATTTTTTACTTCGCGTAAATGGGATGCTCTAATGCTTCACTTCCTTCCGGAGGAGTGAACTCTTCGATGGGCTTTAAGCCCCACTTGTCCATGTTTCCGGGCAGGTCGTAATCGAGCAGGGATTCGCCTTCGCCGAGCTTAGACTCAGCCGCCTTGATGATATCCGCGTCAAAGAAGATGTCGTTCGTGTAGACCTTCATGTTGCCCATGTCCTTACCGGCGAGATAACCCATAGCGTTATCTACGTTGGTCATAGCCTGATAATAGAAGCCGGAGCCTACGGAGCCGATGAACTGCGGGTTGTCCCTTATGGTGTCAACTACTTCCTGAACGCCTACGTTATCGCCGACGAACAGTATCTCGTTACGGCCGGCAGCGTCGCAAGCCTCAAGACATTCCATAACTGCGGTATCCCATGCGCACCATACTGCGTCGAGGTCGCCCTTGTTGGGGAACTGGGAGAGGAAACCATCCATAGCCATTCGGGGAGTGTTTACGCCAGTGGAATCCCATGACCACTCAGCTACAATGTTGATGTCAGGGTACTTTGCAGCGACGTCCTTTGCAGCGTCGGAGCGCAGCTTCCAGTTCTTGTTGGGATCGAGCTTTATGAGAGCAACGTTTCCCTTGCCGCCAAGCTTTTCACAGAGATAAGTCATAGTGGTATAGCCCTTGGAGTAGTCGTTGCCTATGCACCAGCCGGTGACAGCGTCTTCCGCGCCGACAGCAGGACCGTCGTTTAAGAAGATCGGTATTCCGGCAGCCTTAACGTCCTGGATAGCCTCAGCAAGACCCTCAGCAGATGCGGGCATGCAGAAGATTACGTCGGGCTTAGTCTGGATAGCCGCGTGGAGCTGGTCAACCTGAACTGCTACGTCGTAGTTAGCGTCCGTGAAGGTGATGTTCTCTTCCTTAACGCCGTACTTTAACAGTGTGTCCTGATAGCCGTCCTTTGTTCTCCAGCCGGACTCGTTCTCCATCCATCCGAGAGCTACGAATACCTTTAAGTTTGCGTAATCCACTTCACCGGGTGCTACCGTGGTGGGGGTGTCGGTCGCGTCGGAATCACCATTAT
>CAKROK010000045.1 GCA_934373295.1 uncultured Christensenellaceae bacterium
CCTTCCCTTTTTCGCCTTATCCGTCATTAGTCCTGCCTTTGTTTTTCAGGCCGTTTGCCTGAATTAAATTGTTTTATTACTTTTGTACCCCTTTCTTCCTTTTGTTTAGTATACTACTTATATTTTTCAATGTCAATAATATTTTTTATCAAATATCCTTTTTTTTTTGCGGATATTTTACTTATTTTTTAACCTAATCTTTCTTTATGCATTTTCCTTAATTTGCCTTTCTTACTAGCTAATTTTGTTTGTTACTATACCGCCTACAATTCTGCACACCAAACAATTCAATTTGTATTTCTTTTGCTCCCCTCTTTGTACTATTCACTGATTCAATCGCAATCATTTTTTCTGTAACTTATAGCGCTTCCATAATAAAACGATTTTTGGAATATAGCACCTTTCGAGAATTCTTTAATTTATTTATACCTTTTATATGTAATTTTTACTTCTTTCCACAAAAAAACCCGCTCCCGCGGGTTTTTCCTAATTTCCCTATCTTTTATTTTACAACTGCATTTACGATCCTACCCGGAACGACGATGAGCTTGACGAGCTGTTTACCCTCGAATGCGGAGGCGTACTGCTCCTTGACGAGCTTTCCAATGTCCTCCTTGGAGGTGTCCGCGGGAACGGTGAACTTGAGTTTGAGCTTTCCGTTGACCTGAAGCGGGTACTCGATCTCATCCTTGACGAGCGCGCTGTCGTCGCATACGGGGAAGGACTGGTTGAATATTGAGTAACCTCCGCCCATTCTCTCCCAGAATTCCTCCGCAAAGTGCGGCGCAAAGGGCGCCATGAGCTTTAACATGGTCTTTGCCGCGTCCTCTACGAACGCCTTGTTGCCCTGACCGGCGTCGGTGTACTTATACATCGCGTTGGTTAGCTCCATGAGCCTTGCTATGGCGGTGTTGAACGAGAATCCCTCGATATCCGCCGATACGGACTTTATGGTATTATGAAGCACGTAGTTTAGCTTCTTTTCGGTTTCTCCCATGGTGTCACCCGTATCCTTAAAGGCGGCTATCCTATCAAACAGCCTCTCCACTCTATCCAGATACTTCGCTATGCTCTTAATTCCATCGTCGCTCCACGGGCCGCCGCTCACGTAGTCAAAGCCAAAGCCGAGGTACATCCTGAATACGTCCGAACCGAACTTTTTCACAAAGTCGTCAGGCGAAATCACGTTTCCGCGCGACTTGCTCATCTTTTCCCCGTCCGGACCTAAAATCGTACCCTGATGCACCAATCTCTTGAAGGGCTCATCGAAGTCAACAAGGCCCATATCATGGAACGCCATGGTGAAGAAGCGCGCATAGAGCAGATGCATACACGCGTGCTCCGCGCCGCCTACATATATATCCACGGGCAGCAGCTTGTTGATCTTTTCAGGATCCCATGCCATCTCGTCGTTCTTGTTATCGGGATAGCGCAGGAAGTACCAGCTCGAGCAGACGAACGTGTCCATCGTATCGACGTCTCTCTTAGCGGGAGCGCCGCAGCACGGGCAGGTCGTGTTCACAAAGCCCTCGTGCTTCGCGAGCGGGGATGTTCCGTCCGGCGTGAAATCGACGTCATAGGGCAGCGTAACGGGGAGCTGCTCCTCCGGCACGGGCACTGCGCCGCACTTTTCACAATACACGATGGGTATGGGCGCGCCCCAGTATCTCTGACGGGATATGAGCCAATCGCGCAGTCGGTAAGTCGTGGTTGCGCCGCCGCAGCCCATCTCCTCTAACTTCTTATACATCGCCTTTTTGCCCTCCGGCACCTTTAAGCCATCTAAGCCTGGGCTGTTCACCGCCACGCCGTCATAGCTCGTGAAGGGAAGCGCGTCGTCCTCGCCCTCCTTCGCCGCCTTGACGACTCTTTCTATAGGCAGATCATATTTTGTCGCAAATTCAAAGTCTCTCTCGTCGTGCGCAGGAACGGCCATCACTATGCCCGTGCCGTAGCTCGCGAGGACGTAATCGGAAAGCCATATCGGAACCTTTTTTCCGTTTACGGGGTTTATCGCGTATGAGCCGGTGAATACGCCCGTCTTTTCGCGCGTGGTGGAGAGTCTGTCTATCTCCGTCGCCTTCGCGGCATATTCCTTATACTCCTTGACGGCCTGCGCCTGCTCGGGCGTGGTTATGGAATCCACCATCTCATGCTCGGGCGAGAATACGACATACGTCACGCCATAAAGCGTGTCCGCCCTCGTGGTGAATACGGAGAATTCTCTGCCGTCCTCCAGCTTAAACACGACGTTTCCGCCTTGGGATTTTCCTATCCAGTTCTTCTGCATGAGCTTGGTCTTTTCCGGCCAGTCTATCTTATCGAGGCCGTCCAAAAGACGCTCGGCATAATCCGTTATCTTAAAGAACCACTGCGTTAAGTGCTTTCTCGTCACGGTCGTGCCGCAGCGCTCGCAAACGCCCTCCTGCACCTGCTCATTCGCCAGAACGGTGTTGCACTTGGGACACCAATTTACGGGCGCGGCCTTTCTGTATGCGAGGCCCTTTTTATATAATTGTAAGAAGCACCACTGCGTCCACTTATAATAATCGGGCATGCACGTCTTGACCTCATAATCCCAGTCAAAGGACGCGCCCATCTCCTTAAGCTGACGCTCCATCGTCTCTATGTTCTTGAGCGTGGAATCCTTGGGATGAATGCCCGTCTTTATCGCGTAGTTCTCCGCAGGCAGTCCGAAGCTGTCAAAGCCCATCGGGTGGAATACGTTATAGCCCTGCATCCTCTTGAAACGGGCATACGTGTCCGAAAGGCTGTAGTTATACCAATGCCCTGCGTGCAGCTTGGCTCCGGAGGGATAGGAGAACATCTCGAGAACGTATTCCTTGGGCTTGTCGGAATTTTTATCGAACTTATAAAGCCCTGTCTCTTCCCATCTCTTTTGCCACTTCTTTTCAATCTCTGGTAAATTCAATTTCTATATCTCCTCATAAGAGTTTTTGTCTACCTTTAAATATACTATATTATTGCAAAAAAAGCAATTATAATAGACGATATTGCGCCAAACAATTAGATTTTTTGCACTAAAAAAAGGAGCAGCTTCATCTGCTCCTTTATATTTAATGTTATTTACCCAAAAGCTCTTCTGCTATCGCCGCCGCAGCATTTTTTCCCGCGCCCATAGCCAATATGACCGTGGCCGCGCCCGTGACGGCGTCGCCGCCCGCGTACACGCCCTTTTTAGAGGTTGCGCCCGTGTGCTCATCCGCGACTATTCCGCCCCAGGTCTGGGTGTCGAGTCCCTCCGTGGTGGATTTTATGAGCGGATTGGGGCTGGTGCCTAATGCCATTATGACGCAGTCCGCGTCCATCTCAAACTCGCTGTCCTCTATCCTTATCGGGCGCGCTCTGCCCTTGTCGTCCGGCTCGCCCAGCTTCATCTGTTCACAGACTATCTTGCTCGTCCAGCCGTTCTCATCCGCCAATATCCTCACGGGGTTCGTCAGGAACTTGAACTCGATGCCCTCCTCCATGGCATGCTCGACCTCTTCATGCCTTGCGGGAAGCTCGTTCTTCGTCCTGCGGTATACCACGGTGACGTCCGCGCCCAATCTCTTTGCGCAGCGCGCCGCGTCCATCGCGACGTTTCCACCGCCCACGACCGCGACATGCTTGCCGTGCTGAATGGGGGTGTTCGCGTCCGGCTTATACGCCTTCATGAGATTAACTCTCGTCAGGAACTCGTTTGCGGAATATACGCCCTTGTTGTTCTCGCCGGGTATCCTCATGAACTTGGGCAAGCCTGCGCCCGAGCCGATAAACACCGCCTCAAAGCCGAATTCACCCATCAGCTCGTCTATGGAGAGCGTCTTGCCGATGACCATGTTCGTCTCGACCTTTACGCCCAACTCCTTTAAGCCCTCGATCTCCTTTTTGACTATGCTCTTGGGCAGTCTGAACTCGGGGATGCCGTATACCAAAACGCCGCCCGCCTCGTGCAGCGCCTCAAACACGGTCACCTCAAAGCCCATCTTGGCGAGGTCGCCCGCACAGGTCAGTCCGGACGGGCCGGAGCCTATTATAGCCACCTTATGTCCGTTGCTCTGCGGCTTTTGTGCCTTTTCCTTTACGTTTTCGTTGTGATAATCCGCGACGAACCTCTCCAGACGGCCTATCGCCACGGGCTCGCCCTTCTTGCCACGCACGCAGTATTTCTCGCACTGGTTTTCCTGCGGGCAGACTCTTCCGCACACTGCGGGGAGTGAGCTGGATTTCGCGATTATCTGATAAGCCTGCTCAAATTCACCCTCAGCTACCTTTTCGATAAACTCGGGGATGTAAATTTTGACGGGGCAGCCGCCCACGCAGGGCTTGTTCTTACATTTAAGGCACCTTTGCGCCTCGTCAATCGCCTGCTCAGCGGTATATCCGAGCGCGACCTCGTTAAAGTTCTTATTCCTAACATCCGCCGGCTGTGCGGGCATTTCATTTTTCACAAGAGATTTGTTCATCACTCTTTTACCTCCTGTTTAAGCAGGTTGCACTCCTCGTCTCTCTTTCTCGCCTCGAAATCGCGGTATGCCGCGCCTCTTGAAAGCGCCTCGTCAAAGTCGATGAGATGTCCGTCAAACTCAGGGCCGTCCACGCACGCGAACTTAGTCTCGCCGCCCACGGTCAATCTGCATCCGCCGCACATTCCCGTGCCGTCCACCATTATCGGGTTCATGGATGCTATCGTCTTTATGCCGTACTGCTTTGTCAGCTTACATACGAACTTCATCATGATGAGCGGGCCTATCGTTATGACCTCGTCATACTTCTCACCGCTCTCTACCAGCTCCTTTAGAGCGTCCGTGACCAATCCCTTTTTGCCTAAGCTACCGTCGTCGGACATTATAACGAGCTTGTCGCTAACCGCCTTGAACTCATCTTCAAGTATGAGTAGATCCTTCGTCCTGAAGCCGACTACGGAATGAACCTCGCATCCGTTTTCATGCAGCTCCTTCGCCACGGGATAGGCTATCGCGCAGCCCACGCCGCCGCCCACGACCGCGACCTTTTTAAGTCCGTCTATTTTGGTGGGTCTGCCTAACGGGCCGACAAAGTCATGCAGACTCTCGCCCACCTTCATGCTCCCCAGTCTCATGGTGGATGCGCCTATGAGCTGGAAAATGATGGTTATAGTCCCCTTTTGCCTGTCGTAATCCGCCACTGTAAGGGGAATCCTCTCCGCGTCGTCATGCGTGCGCAGTATTATAAACTGTCCGGGCTCTGCCTTCCTCGCGACAAAGGGCGCGGAAATCTCCATAAGCATCACGACCGGATTAAGCTGTTCCTTCTTCAGTATCTCATACATGCCTTTTAGCTCCTATTCCTTTATTATTTTTGTATAGACCCCATGTTGTTGATAAAGTCTATTTTACCCCGAGAACCGTTCTTCAAAACTTTTTTGAAACTCAGACTGCCGAAAAGGCCCGATTTTTCGTCATTTTTCGAGCGAAGCGCGGAGGCGTACTTAGAGTACGTCGCACAAGCTGAGTCGATGAAAAAGGGCGGAAGGGCGGGTGTTTTCGGCTGGCTGAGACCTGCTCGGTATATACAGCATGAGGGGTCGTCTTTTTGACTACCCCTCTTAGTATGCTTTTTTTATCTGTTGTTAATAAAGAAACTTATTAGAAGTCTACTTCAGTGTCATAGTAGCAGCACTTTAAGAGCTTTTCCATCTCTTCCTGGCTGGGCTGTCTCGGGTTGGAGCCTGTGCAAGCGTCGCCGATAGCGTTCTTTGCGATCTCAGGCAATCTCTCAAGGAATACTTCCTCGGGAACGAAGCCCTGCTCGGTCGGATAGCTGTCCGCGCCGTAGTTCTTGATGCAGTGAGGAATGTTGAGGTCGTCGTTCATCTTTCTTAAATAAGCGATGAGGTTTGCGACCTTCTCGTCGTCATTCGCGCCGCCCAGACCCATGTAGTCAGCAATCACGCCGTATCTCTTCTTTGCGGTCTCGTCCTTTGCGTTAAAGGCGATTACCTTGGGCAGGTACATTGCGTTTGCAGCGCCGTGGATGATGTGCGCGCCGTAATCAGCGAAAGCAGCGCCCGTCTTATGAGCCATGGAGTGAACGATGCCTAAAAGTGCGTTGGAGAATGCCATACCCGCAAGACACTGCGCATTGTGCATGGTGTCTCTCTTAGCCATGTCGCCGTTGTAGGAATCAACGAGGTCGCTCTGGATCATCTTGATAGCGAAGATAGCGAGCGGATCGGTGTAATCGCAGTTAGCCGTGGAGACATACGCCTCGATAGCGTGCGTCATAGCGTCCATACCGGTGTGAGCAACGAGCTTCTTGGGCATGGTCTCTGCGAGGTCGGGGTCGACGATAGCAACATCGGGAGTAATCTCAAAGTCAGCGATGGGGTACTTGATGCCCTTGTGGTAATCGGTGATGATGGAGAATGCGGTAACCTCGGTAGCCGTACCGGAGGTAGAGGAAATTGCGCAGAACTTAGCCTTGTTGCGAAGTGCGGGGATGCCGAATACCTTGCACATCTCTTCAAAGGTGATGTCCGGATACTCATACTTGATCCACATTGCCTTAGCCGCATCGATAGGCGAACCGCCGCCCATTGCGATGATCCAGTCAGGCTGGAACTTGAGCATTGCCTCAGCGCCCTTCATGACAGTTTCTACGGACGGATCGGGCTCGATGCCTTCAAAGAGCTCAACCTCCATGCCTGCCTCTTTGAGGTACTCAACCGCCTTATCGAGGAAGCCGAAACGCTTCATGGAGCCGCCGCCTACACAGATCATAGCCTTCTTTCCCTTGAAGCTCTTTAAAGCCTCTAACGAACCCTTGCCATGATATAAGTCCCTAGGTAATGTAAATCTTGCCATTTGCTTTTCCTCCTAAGATTGATCTTGGTTCATTTTTACCACACCGTTTTGGTGTGTTATTTTTTTCACAGCTATATAATAGCAAACTGTGAAATAATTCGCAATCTCGAAAATGGTTTCCTTTTATTCTCATAAACGCATAGCTATATTTTACAAACCATTAAAAAACATACATCAATGCATATCATTAGCCCCATATGCTTAATTATTAAACCATTTCCCATGTGCAAAAAGACAGTTTTACGGTTAATGTGTTGTATTAACCCACCACTGCCATATATAAAAAGTAGAATGCCGATATATTGAATTCAGCATTCTACTTTGTGAATTTTTTATTTTACTCTACCACAGGCGGCATTTTTCTCTTTTTGAAGAAATCGCGCGTAAGGGAGACTACCGTGCCGGACAGCGCGAACAGCGCTATGAGGTTGGGTATCGCCATGAGTCCGTTGAGCGTATCCGCGATATCCCACGCGAGCCCCAAGGACATCGTCGCGCCCACTATGGGCAGCAGGCAGTATATTATCTTATATATAAACGCACCCTTGTCCCCAAACAGATAATGCACGCATCTGCTCGAATAGAGCGACCAGCTCAATACCGTCGATATCGCGAACAGCGTTATGCCTATCGTTATTATGATGCTCGCCGCGCTGTCTCCGAAAACTCCGGTAAACGCGCTTATGGAGAGATCCGCGCCCATCTTCGTGCCGTATTCTATCGCCGTGCCCGAGCAGAGTATAGCTAACGCGGTGAGCGTGCATATCACGATGGTATCCGCAAACACCTCAAATATGCCGTATATGCCCTGCTTTACGGGATGATCCGTGTCCGCCGTCGCGTGCGCTATGGGAGATGAGCCGAGGCCGGCCTCGTTGGAGAACACGCCTCTGCCTACGCCGTTCTTCATAGCTTCCTTTATAGTTATGCCTACGACGCCGCCCACGACCGCGTTCGGGTTGAATGCGCCTTCAAAAATGCTCGAGAACACCGGTCCGATGTTCTTCGCATTTGCAAATACGACTATCAAAGCCGCGATTATGTATATGACGCTCATTATGGGGACGAGCTTTTCCGTGACCGCGCCTATTCTCTTTAATCCGCCTAAAATGACAAGGCTGATTATTATAGTACATACCACGCCCACGATTATCTTTATCATGGTAGCCGTTCCATCGTCGACCTGGCCGTTAAGCGAGCCGACCGTCGTAACGACGGAGGTCGCTATGGTGTTTATCTGGGTCATGTTGCCTATGCCCGTGGACGCCAGCGCGCCAAACGCACAGAACAGTATCGCAAGCCAGTTCCACTTCTTTCCGAGACCGTTTTTGATGTAGTACATCGGGCCGCCGACCCACTCGCCCTTCTTGTCCTTTTCTCTAAACTTAACGGACAGGACTATTTCGGAATACTTTGTAGCCATGCCCAGCAATGCGGATATCCACATCCAAAATACTGCGCCCGGACCGCCTAATGAGATAGCTCCCGCGACGCCCGCTATATTTCCCGTGCCGACCGTCGCCGCAAGTGCGGTGGTGAGCGCCTGAATGGGCGTGAGCGAGCCTTCCTTCGCCTTCTTATCCTTCTTGTCCCTCTTTTTGAATGCCGCGCCGATAGTGTTTTTCATCGCAAAGCCGAACTTTCTGAACTGAACAAAGCCCAGACGTATCGACAAGAACAACCCCGCGCCCACTATGAGCACGAGCATCGGTATTCCCCAAACGACCCCGTTCAGCCACGAGTTGGCCTGCGTGATCGCATTTACAAAATTCTCCATAAACCTTATAACCTTTCTATAAAAATAAAAACGGAAGCATTTCAAAATATAATACTTCCGTCAAAGTCAAATAATGCACATATATGTGCGTTTATTCCGTCCTTTTGCCTGAGAGATTTACATGCCAGCCTGTCGAAAAGCCTCGCCCTTCCGCCCTTTTTCATCGACTCGGCTCAATCGACGTACTCAAGTACGCCTCAGTCGCCTCGCTCGAAAAATGACGAAAAATCAAGTCTTTTCGGCAGTCTGCTTTTCAAAAACAAGTTTTGAAAAGCGGTTTACAGGTTGAAAATAGACTTTATCAACAACCTGACATGTTTACATGCTTGCACCTTCGGCCCCTGCGCTTTTAAGCAGACTTCTCCGGAGTGTCATCAGCTCACAGCCCTTTTACCTGGTAGTGCTACTCCTTCGGTCGGGCTAAACCCTTCTCCTGCGAGCGTCATATGACCGTATAAATATATTAGTATAATAATACACCACACTGCCCCTGTCAATATGTTTTTAAAAAAATACCATATTCGCGATATAACCCCACAATTTGCTTATTGACGCTTGACCGCTCCTCCAAAATTATGATAGGATAAATTATAAGTTTATTTTCCGGAGACGCATATGATAAAAAAATCCAACAAAAATACGCGCGGAAAGATAGTATCGGCGGCATGGCGGCTGTTCTATGAGCAGGGCTATGAGCACACCACCGTTGAAGAAATAATCGAGGAATCCGGCACATCCAAGGGCAGCTTTTATCACTACTTTGAGGGCAAGGACGCCCTTTTGTCCACGCTTTCCAACCTGTTTGACGACAAATATATCGACCTCATCCCCCAGCTGACGGACGATATGGACGCTTTTGAAAAGCTCATCTTCTTAAACCGCGAGCTGTTTCGCATGATCGAAAACAGCATCTCCGTCGAGCTTATCGCCCGCATGTATTCGACCCAGCTCGTCACAAAGGGCGACGTCCATCTTTTGGACCACAACCGCGTATACTACAAGCTGCTCAGGCAGATAGTCGCGGACGGTCAGCGCAAGGGCGAGCTGACAAACGAAAAGACCGCGAGCGAGATAGTCAAGCTGTATGCGATGTGCGAGCGCGCGCTCATATACGACTGGTGCATATGCTCGGGCGAGTATTCTCTTTCAAAATACTCAACTGAGACGCTCCACATGTTCCTATCAAGTCTAAAAATGTAGAAAAAACAAGAATTTTTTTCGTGACCGATAAATCGTATATTTTTTGGTCTATTTTTATTCTATTTGTTTTTTGCTTATTTAATCGTATATTCCACCTATCTTTATTTAATTCGTTCAGTCATTGTCCGTACTTGATTCTGTATTTCGTTCTTGTTTTTATTGTGATATAATAGGCGCATTGAAAAAATTACATTATAATAGGTGGTACATATTATGACATCCGGTAGCATTTGGATCATGGTTACTATCGCAGTATACCTGATTTTCATGGTGGCAATAGGCTTCTACTTCACAAAGAAAAACAACGACGCGGGCGATTTCTACCTCGGCGGAAGACAGCTCGGTCCGTTCGTCACCGCTATGAGCGCAGAGGCATCCGACATGTCGAGCTATCTGCTCATGGGCATTCCCGGCTTAGCGTATCTCTCCGGCATTGCGGACGCAACGTGGACGGCGATCGGCCTCGCAATAGGAACATACTTAAACTGGCTCATCGTCGCAAAGCGTTTAAGACGCTATACCGTCGTCGCGAACGACTCCATCACTCTGCCTGAATTCTTCAAGAACAGGTTCCACGACAAGGGCAACGCGCTCGTGCTCATTTCCGCCCTCGTCATAATCATATTCTTCATTCCCTATACCGCGAGCGGCTTCGCGGCGTGCGGAAAGCTGTTCTCCAGCCTGTTCGACGTGGATTACGTCACCGCTATGATAATCTCCGCGGCGGTAATAGTCATCTACACCGCGCTGGGCGGCTTCTTAGCAGCGAGCACGACGGACTTCATACAGTCCATCATAATGACAGCAGCTCTCGCGGCGGTTCTCATATTCGGCGTTGTGACTGCGGGCGGTGTTTCAAACGTCGTTAATAATGTGCAGTCCCTCTCCGGCTATTTGAGCTTTGACCACGTCTATGACGTGGCCACGAACTCCGCGGGCGACTATAACTTCTTAACGATACTTTCCACACTGTCTTGGGGTCTCGGCTACTTCGGTATGCCTCATATCCTTCTGCGCTTCATGGCGATTAAGGACGATAACAAGCTAAAGCTTTCCAGACGCATCGCAACCGTTTGGGTAGTCATATCCATGGGAGTCGCTGTTCTCATCGGCATAGCCGCAAAGGCTCTCTCTATGAACGGTGTTCTCGATACCTTCACCGATTCCGGCTCTGCCGAGACTGCTATCGTGAAAATCGCCGGCCTCATGAGCGAAAATGGCGTACTTCTCGCGATAACCGCGGGTATTATACTCGCAGGCATTTTAGCCGCGACCATGTCCACTGCGGATTCTCAGCTCTTGGCAGCGTCCTCATCTGTTTCTGAGAACATCTTTAAGGACGTATTAAAGCTCAAGATATCCCAGAAGGCGACAATGATAATCGCAAGGGCGACCGTCGTTGTCGTCGCGATAATCGCGGCGTTCCTCGCAACTGACCCGAACAGCTCCGTATTCAAGATTGTCAGCTTCGCATGGGCGGGCTTCGGCGCTGCGTTCGCGCCCGTAGTTCTGTTCGCGCTGTTCTGGAAACGCTTCAACAAGTGGGGCGCACTCGCCGGAATGATAAGCGGCGGCGCGATGGTATTCATCTGGGAATACATCCTCACCCCCATGGGCGGCATCTTCGGTATATACGAGCTCATGCCCGCGTTCATCGTCGCCTGCATATTCATCGTAGTCGTATCCCTTCTCACTCCCGCTCCCTCCAAGGAGGTCGTGGACGATTTCGAAGCTGTTCGCGCGATGAGCAAATAACCTCACTCAACATCTATAATTTTAAAGCCGAGGCAATGATTTTTCACTGCTTCGGCTTAATGCTTAATTCCATATAATTATAAGGAAATTTTTCATGATTAGGTTAGCTAAAAAGGACGATATTCCCGCCATCACGGCGATCTATGACGCTCTGCACGATTTAGAGGAGCAGGGCAAGGCGACTATCGGCTGGATAAGAGGCGTTTATCCCACTAAGACCACGGCGGCCGCCGCTATCGAGCGCGGCGATATGTTCGTTATGGAAAAGTCCGATAAAATAATCGCCTCCGCGATAATCAACCAGACGCAGGTTCCCGAATATTACGACGCTAAATGGCGCAGGCCGGATGCGCCGGACGACGAGGTTATGGTGCTGCATACGCTCACGGTCGACCCCGCCATAAAGGGGCGCGGCTACGGCAGCGAGTTCGTGAGCTTTTATGAGCGCTACGCCCTGCTGCACGGATGCAAATATCTGCGCATGGACACCAACGCAAAAAACGCCGCCGCGCGCAGGCTCTATGACCACCTCGGCTATATCGAGGCGGATATCGTCCCCTGTGAGTTTAACGGCATCCCCGGCGTCTCCCTCGTCTGCCTGGAAAAATACCTCGGCGACGAAAATGAGGGCGATGTCATCTGATTTTTTACAAACACAAAAGCCGCCCATCGGGACGGCTCTTTTATTACCTGTTTTCTTGTCAATTTTACTTCTTTTGCTCATCCGCCGCTATCTCTTTAAGCGTCGCGGTCAAGCCCGCCATGCTCTGTATCTCGCTCGGGATGATTATCTTCGTCGCCTTTCCGTCCGCGACCTTCTCCATTGCATCCAGGCTCTTTATCGCGATAAGTCCCTTTTCGCCCGCGACGTCCTTTATCATCTTCATGCCGTTTGCGCGCGCCTCGTTGACCTTTAATATCGCCTCGGCCTGACCTTCCGCTTCCTTTATCATAGTCTGCTTCGCAGCCTCTGCCCTCAGTATTGCGGACTCCTTTTCGCCCTCCGCCACGAGCACTGCGGACTTCTTTTCGCCCTCTGCGCGCAGGATGGCCTCTCTTCTCTCACGCTCCGCCTTCATCTGACGCTCCATCGCGTTTTGAATTTCAACGGGCGGCTTGATGTTTTTGAGCTCAACTCTGTTTACCTTTATACCCCATGCGTCTGTCGCCTCGTCTAATATCAACCTCATCTTGCCGTTTATGATATCGCGGCTGGTGAGCGTCTGGTCGAGCTCGAGGTCGCCGATGATGTTTCTAAGCGTGGTCGTGCTCAGGTTGGCTATAGCGAGCTTAGGGTCGGATATGCCGTAGGTATACAGCTTCGGGTCCGTTATCTGATAGAACACCACCGTGTCTATCATTATTGTTACGTTATCCTTTGTGATAACGGGCTGGGGCGGGAAGTCCAAAAAGTCCTCCTTGAGCGAGACTATCGCCGCGACTCTGTCCACGATGGGCAGCTTTACGTGCAGCCCGACGGGCCACGTCTTGTCGTATGCGCCCAGTCTTTCGATTACATATGCCTTTGACTGCGGCACGACCCTTATGTTCGTGAGCAGCAGTATCAACACCACCACAATCGCCGCCACAACTAAAGCCGCTGTTATAATTGCATCCATGTTTTACTCTCCTTGTATATTTCCTATTTTATATTTATTCAACAGGTTGTCGATCAAATCCATTTTCAGCTTTTGAAATACTTTTAAGAACCTGTTTTTAAAAAACTACTTTGAAAAGCAAACTGCCGAAAAGGCTCGATTTTTCGTCATTTTTCGAGCGAAGCGCGGAGGCGTACTTGAGTACGTCGCACAAGCTGAGTCGATGAAAAAGGGCGGAAGGGTGAGCTTTTTCGACAGGTTGCTCAAGAGTCCTGTCTTTCGACTATCAGCTTCACTCCCGAAATTCCCTTTACGATGACATGCTCGCCCGTCTCTATCGCACCGTCGTCCGCGGATACCGCCGACCACATCTGGCCCATGACTCTCACGAGCCCGCCGCCTTCGAGCGGGTCAATGCGCCCGACGACGACCGCCTGCTGGCCTATCACCCTATCCGAGTTCGTCGCCTGCACGCGCTTGTGCTTAAAGTTGTCAAACGGCTTAAATATGAGTATCACCGCAAGCGCGATCACGCTCACGACCACCGCTATTATGACCTGCGTCAGCACGTTTGCGCCCAACAGCGCGGCTATCATCCCCGAAAGTGCGCCTAGCGCGAACCATATTGAAACGAGGTTTACCGTCAGCGCCTCTATTACTATGAGTACCGCCGCCAGCAGCAGCCAGAATACCCACGCGCTCATTCCTAAAATCATGTGTATCTCCTCCCCCTTTTGTCAAATTACTCTACCAACGTAAATCGCCTCACCGGCCCATTTGGCGTCATGACCTCTTCGTTCCACATCGCCGCCGGCCGCGTCCATAGCTCATGTTCGCCGTAAAGCGCCCTATAGACCACCATGTCCTCAAGCGTCTCCGAATGCCGTGCCACGCCTATCACCTCATAGAGGTTTCCCTTATAATGTCTGTATTTCCCTGTAGGTATATCCGATACAGGCGGAAGTTTTTCCGTCATGCTTACTCTCCTCTCTGTTTGTATAATTTATACACGCCGAACGATTTGTCTAAACGCAATGCTTTTCAATTTTTCTTTTTTTGATATTGATTTTCCCACAGATATGCTATAATCATTTTAAAGAGGTGCATTATGAAAAAGGTTTCAAATAATTTCGTCGCATATTTAAGCCTGCTTACGCAATCTGTGCTCATCGGCTTTACGTTTCTCGTCGTCAAGCAGTGCGTTTCCGTCACGACGCCCGTCGGGACACTCTTCTTTCGGTTTTGGTTCGCGCTGATTTTCGTCTTGATTTTAACTGCTTTCAAAATTACTCATCTCAACTTCAAGGGCAAAAAGCATAGGGCAGAGCTCGCCGCGGCAGCATTCTTCTATTGCGCATTTTTAGGGCTGCAATCGCTTGGTCTTACGTTAACAACCTCCGTTATAAGTGGAATTCTGTTCGCATGTGTGCCTATTATCTCAGCGATTTTATCAGCAGTCATTTTAAGGGAGCGCACAAACGGGGTTCAAAACGTGTTTATGCTCATAAGCGTCGCAGGCGTGATTGGCGTGACCTTGCTTGGAAATTCCCTCTCACAGAATTTCAGCATAACAGGCGCCTTGATATTGCTCGCAAGCGCGGTCTGTTCGGCGCTTACGTCAGTTTTTATGCGCAAGGTGAAGTCCGTCTATTCGCCGTATGAGATCGGCTTTTGCAACTCGCTCATGGGCGTATTGCTTTTCAGCGCCGCCGCGCTCATATCAAACGGGTTTTCGCCCAATGCCTGGGGCGAATTCTTTTCCCCGCTCACAAAGCTTGACTTCATATTCTTCATGTTGTACCTCGGCGTTGGCTGTACGTTCCTCACAAGCGCATTACAGGGCTATGCATTAAAGCATTTAAGCACAGTGCGAGTGACTATTTGGAGCAACCTCTCCTCCGCAATATCGCTCATCGCCGGCGTTGTCATCCTGGGCGAGCCTTTGGCGGTCTATCAGATCATCTGCTCCATACTCATCATATCCGGCGTTATAGGCGTAAATCTGTTTTCAAAATATAAAAGAGGCGGGGCAAAATAATCACCCGCCTCATGAAAATCACTTCGTCTTAACGCTCTTTTTATTTGACCAAACCGAATAAACGCTGTATCTCTTTCCGTCGATATACGTCACCTTGTAGCTCCTTATGCGCGCGTAGTATTTCTGCTTTGCCTTGAGCTTTGTCACTGTCTTTGACGACGTCTTTGAGTTCTTAATCCAAACGAGCTTTGTTTTGCTCGCGGCAAACGCCGAAGAGGTCGAGTATTGAAGCTGATATCCGGTGTTTTTGGTCTTCGCTGACCACTTCGCCTTAAATCCCTTTGAAAGGGGCGTGAGCGAGCTTATCGCCATTTTACTGCCGCGAATTCTGTAGACAAGCGTCTTTTCGCCTTCAAATGCGTTCTTGCCCTTTACTCTGACAGCATACGCGCCTGGGTTGATCCTGCCCTTGTCGTATTTTACGTCAAAGAATATATCAATTTTCCAGCCAACGGAGCCATCCTTCTCTATAACCAATGTAGGTTTAAACTCCTTGCCGGTATATGTCGCCAAAGTCTTTTCCAGATAAATGTCCAAATCAGACAGCGGAACCTTATGCAGCTTTACCGTACATACCGCAGACGCAGCTCCCCCATCCGCGGGCGTCGCAGTGATTTTGACTTCAGTAAGATCAGGGTTAGCCACCTTGGAGAATGATACGCAGCCGTTTTGGTCTACAATTACATTCTTGTCAGAGCTTGACCAGATTATGTTCTTGTTGGTCGCATTTGCGGGTGAGACCGTCGCCGTCAATTGTAATTTTTCGTTAGACAAATATTTTGCATCGGCAGTTGTTTGAGACAGAGTTATGTTTGTCGTTTTAACAGCCTTGTTTATATGGTAGCCGTATATGACTATTTTATGGCCAGATGTATGACCGCAGTTGCTCGCAGTCGGTGCATACAAAGCCTTGTTGTGGCGCGCGGCGTTGTGTGCGCTGAATTGAATCTTCCCTGCAGAGGTCTTTTTTGTGCAGATAACAATATGCAGACCCTTTTTGCAGGTCGTGCAATAGTATGCGATCGGGTCGCCCACGGCAATTACAGAATCATCCTTATACGCCTTATTGTAGGTAAGCGTATTGACAGTGACGCAATCCTTGCTCTTTAGACGGGAGGTTAGAGTATCAACATAGCCAAAGCCTTTTTGCATCAGGTCAATCCCGCCCGCTTTAAGGCACCTCGCAACAAATGCTGCACATAAACCTACTCCGTCATTCCAATGCGCATCGGCGTATTCAACGGCCTTTGTAGAACTATAATCAAAAGAACCGGTCCCCGCCATAACGGGACATGCAAAGCATATCATAAGAACCAATAGAATAATTCCGGAAATAATGCGTCGACTAACGTTTTTCATAAAATACTCCCTCATTTTCTTCCCTTATGTTGATTATAACTTATTCAAATTATCTCGTCAATATAAATCCTTTATATAAAGGAATATTTTAGCATTTTTCCTTAAAGAAGGAGATAGGATGCGAACAGACTGGGCAGACATCGGGTGCAGAGTCCGCCTCATGAACATACCCGCAGTTTGAGCATATCCAAACAGTCTTTTCAGGAGCTTTATATATCTCATTGTTATTCAGCTTATTCAGCGTTGTACGATAATTTTCTTCATGAGATTTTTCGATTTTCGCCACTGCATCAAACTTTGCAGCGATCTCATAAAATCCCTCTTCTCTCGCCTTTACGGCAAATCCGGTGTACATGTCCGTCCATTCATAGTGTTCGCCATCGATTGCATTTTGCAGATTGATATTAGTATCCGAAATACCGTCCATGATGTATTCAAACCAGATTTTACCGTGTGCGTGCTCATTTACGGCTGTCTTTTGAAATAGCTCAGCAATGGGCTTTAAGCCGTCCTTATCAGCCTTTTTTGCAAAATAGTCGTACTTCGCCTTGGCTTGCGTTTCCGCCGCCCACGCTGCACAAAGATTGTTGTAAGTCTCGCTGTTTTTAAAATCCATACTAACTTTCTCCTTTTATAGTTGATTTCAGCTTTATTATGCGAAACACTGTAAAAAATATGTGTAAAAAAAGACCCACCATTAAGATGAGTCTTAAAAATTGAATCCGGCAGCTACCTATCCTCCCGGGCGTCTACCGCCACGAACTTTGGGAGTTTAAGAGCGAGAGGAA
>CAKROK010000046.1 GCA_934373295.1 uncultured Christensenellaceae bacterium
GAGCAAGGGTAAAAGCCCTTGCTCTTTTTATCTTTGATTTACTTCATAACTTCTCTCGCCGCATCGGTATACACGACGTTTTCATATGCCGGGCGCTCGGAAAGCTCGCCGGAAAACTCCATGACGTTCATGAGGTTGTTTAGAGAATCCTCTGTGAGCAGAGGGTCGGCGCTCCAAGCGTCTATCTGCCTGTATCTGTCTATCGCGCTTATGAGCAGATCCTCGTCCGTATCGTCAAAGAAGGGGGCGATAGTGCGCGCGATCTCGGCGCTGTCCGCTTCGGCTATCCACTGCTGTGCGCGGTATATCGCGCGGGTGAATGCGGCAATAGTCTGCGGCTCTTTTTTAATAAGCTCACTTCCCGCGAAATATGCCGTGTACGGTATTTCTCCGCTGTCCGCGCCCACAGAGGCCACGACATACCCCGCGCCCTGAGCCTCGAGCAGTGACGCCGTCGGCTCAAACGCCGTGACGTAGTCGCCTATTCCGCCCGTAAACGCGGCGACCATGTTGTTAAATTCGATAGACGTGTCGATGTTTAAGTCGTTTTCCGTAAGGCCGTATTCGTTTAAGACGTATTTTAGCGTCATATAGGGTACGCCGCCCGCTCTTCCGCCGATGAGACGCGCGCCCTTCATCTCGCTATAGTCGAAATTCTCCGATTTTTCGCGCGATATTATGAATGAGCCGTCGCGCTTTGTGAGCTGGGCGAATACGCGCGGATGCTCCGCCTTTCCCTCGTTCACGACGTATATGCACGCCTCCGGCCCCGCGAAGCCGATATCCACCTGACCGGACAGCACCGCCGTCATGACGTTATCCGCGCCGCCGCCGTTCACCAGCTCGATATCCAGCCCCTCATCCTCGAAAAAGCCGAGCGCTATCGCGGCGTACTGCGGCGCATAGAACACCGAGTGCGTCACCTCGCTGACCGTGAGCTTTCGCGTTTCGCCCGAATCGCCCTCACACGCCAACAGCGCTGTGAGCATAAACAGCGACAACAAGATACAGATAATTTTTCTTAATTTCATATATACTCCTTTCATATCGATATTCATCGATCATTGCAGCTTTGCCTTTTTTAAGATGAACCGCTCGAGCAGCGTTATCAGCTCATACATGACCGTCGCGGCGACTGCCAAAAGCACGACGCTCGTCATCACGAGATCCATCTGAAACACCTGTGAGCCGTATGTTATGAGATAGCCCAAACCCGCCTGTGAGACGAGAAATTCGCCCATTATGACGCCTACCCAAGACAGCCCGACGTTTACCTTTAACGAGCTGACTATGCTTTTAAGGTTCGCGGGTAATACCACTTTCGTGAATAGCTGACGCTTTTTCGCGCCCATTGTGCGCAGCAGGAGCTGTTTTTCCCTGTCCGTGGATAAAAAGGCGTTCAACACCTCGAGCACGGTCACGATCAACGATATCGCGAGCGTCATTATTATTATCGAGCCCGTTCCCGCGCCCGCCCAAACTATTATGACGGGGCCGAGCGCGACCTTGGGCAGTGCGTTCAGCACGACGAGATACGGCTCCAAAATATCGCAGAGCAGCTTTGACCACCACAGCGCAATTGCGATACACGCGCCTATTATCGTCCCTAAGACGAACCCCGCGACCGTCTCAAGGCAGGATGTGCCGAGGTGTCTTAAAAGACTGCCATCCTTGGCGAGTCTGCCTATACATGCGATTATGCGCGAGGGGCTGCTCATTATGAACGGGTCGATGATGCCCGTATCCGCGAAAAGCTCCCATATTCCTATGAAAAACACGAGCAGAGCTATCCTTAAAAAAAGAACGAGCCGCTTTCGCCGCTTTAGCCCGTGAAGATAGGTGATCCTCTCCTTAGACGGTTCGCTCATTTCTTTTCAGCTCCTCTCCTATAATTTCAAAATAGCGGTTAAAATCGGGCGAAAGGCGCTTTTGCGTCGCATTATCGCCATCTAACTTTATTTCTATAATATCCCTTACGGAAGATGGGCGATCCGTTAGCACTATCACTCTGTCGCTCATGAGAATGCTTTCGGAAATGTCGTGGGTGACCATGAGCGCCGTCTTTTTCTCACACTTTATTATCTTCAAAATATCGTCGCTCACCTCAGCGCGGGTTTGTGCGTCCAGTCCGGAAAACGCCTCATCCAAAAGCAGCAGCTTGGGGGAAAGCGCGAGCGTGCGTATGAGCGCGACTCGCTGACGCATTCCGCCGGATATTTCGCTCGGATACTTGTTTTTAAATCCCGTCAAATTGTATTTTTTTATAAGCCCGTCAATTTCATCGTCCGTCATGCCCGCGCCCGTTATCTCAGGGCCCAAACGCATGTTCTTTATCGCGTTTCTCCATTCAAACAGCGTGTCGCGCTGGAGCATGTATCCGACGGAGCCGTCAGTCGCGGGCGGCCTGCCGTAGACAGTGACGCTGCCCGAGGAGGGAGCTATAAGCCCCGCGATGCAGGATAAAAGCGTGCTTTTTCCGCAGCCTGACGGGCCGACTATGCTCACAAATTCGTTTTCGTATATGTCAAAGCTGATGTCAGCCACGGCGGCTATCTCATCGGCGGGCGTTTGATAATTTATATAAAGATGCTTAACTTCGACGATCTTGTTCATGGCGCACCTCCTTTACTCGCATATTATGAGCGCGGAATGGGAAGTGTTAAGCCAAAAAGCCCCATAATTTGTAAAAAAGAGGTTAAAGCCCTTATCAAGCGTCGCTTTTTATGGTAAAATAAATCAGTATGAATTTAGAATTGGAGGACTATGTTAGTTTTGAAGAAAACTAAGCAAGAATCTAAAAAGACGGAGGCACAGGAATCTCTTCGCATAATCCCGCTCGGAGGAATTGGTGAGATAGGCAAGAATATGACGGCTATCGAGTGGGGCGAGAGCATGATAGTGATAGACTGCGGTTTGTGCTTCCCCGGAGAGGAGCTTCCCGGAGTTGACTATGTCATCCCGGACACGACGTATCTCGAACAGAACAGGAAGAAGCTCAAGGCATTTTTTATTACTCATGGTCATGAGGACCATATCGGCGCAACGCCCTATGTGTTTAAACAGTTTTCAAACGTACCCGTGTTCGCATCGCGGCTGACCGTCGCGCTTATAACGGAAAAGCTGGAGGAGGCGGGCGTCGAGGGCGTGAACCTCTGCACGGTAAAGGCGGGCGGTACTATCAACATGGGGCCTTTTAAGGTCGAATTCATAAAGGTCTGCCACAGCATAGACGACGCGATGGGCTTCGCCATACACACGCCGGAGGGCGTGATAGTGCATACGGGCGATTTCAAGGTCGATTATACGCCTGTTGACGGAAAGATAATCGACTTAAACAAGTTTGCGGACTTGGGCAGGCGGGGAGTGCTCGCGCTGATGAGCGACTCGACCAATGCGGAAAACGAGGGCTATACCGTATCCGAAAAAATGGTGGGCAACTCATTCGAACAGTATTTTCCGGACGCAAAGAGCAGGATAATAATAGCGACGTTTTCCTCAAACATCCACAGACTCCAGCAGGTCGTGGATTGCGCGCGCGCGTGCGGCAGGAAGATCGCCTTCGCGGGGAGGAGCATGGTGCGCTTTGCGAACGTCGCGACTGAGCTGGGATATTTAAAAATGCCGGATAAGATGCTCGTCGAGTTAGAGGAGGCTAAAAAGGTCAAGGACGATAAGCTGTGCATATTGACGACGGGTTCACAGGGCGAGCCCATGAGCGGTCTGGTGAGGATGGCGTCGGGCGATCACTCGCAGATAACCATTAAGCCGGGCGACACGGTGATAATATCATCTTCACCCATCCCGGGAAATGAAAAATACGTTTCCAGCGTAATAAACATGCTGTATCGCCGCGGAGCGAATATCATTTACGGCAAATCCGCCTCCGTACACGTATCGGGACATGCGTGCAGGGAGGAGCTAAAGCTCATGATAGCGCTCACAAAGCCAAAATACTTCATCCCCGTTCACGGTGAATACCGCCACCTCTACTCACATGCGGAGGTTGCGAAGTCCATGGGCTATAAGGACAAAAACATCTTCATACCCGAGCTGGGGCGTCCGATAGTCTTTAAGGGCAAAAAGGCGGAATTCGGCGAGCCTGTGCAGGCGGGCGCGGTCATAATCGACGGCTTGGGCATAGGTGATGTGGGCAACGTCGTTTTGAGGGACAGAAAACAGCTTTCAAACGACGGCATGGTTATGATAATAGTGAATATGAGCAAGTCCACAGGCAAGCTCATAGGCGATGTTGAGCTCATATCGAGGGGCTTTATATACGTAAAGGAATCGGAGGAGCTGATAGAGGGCGCGAAAAAGCTCATAACGGACACCATAAAGACGGAGACGGGCGGGCATATAGACAGGCTCGCTATAAAGGGCAAGGTCAAGAAGGTGCTTTCGAATTATCTCTATAACAAGACTCAGCGCCGCCCGATGATAATCCCTATAGTCATGGAGGTCTGAAGAGATGTATGTCTATGACGCGGCGCGGCTTTTGGCGCAGGAGCTTAAACGAAGCGATGAGTTTTTAGCGTATAAGGCGCTTAAAGACGAGGTCTATAAGGACGAAACCACAAGGACGCTCATAAAGCAGTATAAAAAGCTGCAATTTCAATATCAGACGCAGCAGATGAGCGGCATGACGCCGGACGATGCGCTCACGTCGCAGCTTAAAAAATACGGCGAGCTGCTCGGCTTTAACGAAAGGGCGGCGCAGTTTTTATCGGCGGAGTATCGCCTTCAGACGATGGTGAACGACGTCTATAAGATAATAGGCGATGCCTGTGAGATAGACCTCGATATATTTTAACGGGAGAAAGAGATATGTCATCAGATAGGGAAAAGATCAAAGCGGTGAAATATACGGAAAAGAAAAAGAGCCCGAGCAGGAATGCGCGCAAGACGGAAAAGACGCCGGCGGGCGCGGTCGCTTGGCGCGTTTTAAAGCCCGTTTTGGGAGTGTTGATAGCGCTCGCGATAGTGGGAGTGGGGCTCAAAATCGCCTTTGACTACGCATATGGTCACTACTTTGCGCCCGTCGATAAGAACGACACGACGGTAAAAGAGGTCGTGATAGAAAAGGGCTCGAGCCTTTCGCAGATATCAAAGACGCTGGAGGAAAACGGCATTATCCGCAGCAGCACGGTCTTTAAGCTGTATGTCGACTTTTCGGACATGAGCTCAAAGCTGCTCGCGGGCACGTTTGAGCTTTCCCCGTCCATGGATTTTGACGATATCGTGAAGGTGTTAAAGCGCCCGACGTCAATAAACGAAACCATGAAGATAACGTTTGTCGAAGGCTCGACGGCGGAGGACATGGCGGAGCGCACGGCGGAGGTCGGCCTGTTTGATAACAAGAACGACTACCTCAAGGCGGCTAAGACGGGCGAGGAATTTTTGGATTACGACTTCATAAAGGACGTGATAGTCGCGAACGGAAAGAGCAATTCGAGTAGGGAATATGTCCTTGAGGGATATCTTTTCCCCGATACCTATGAGGTCTATACGGAGACGGATGTAGCGACGGTCATAAACAAGCAGCTCACGCGCTTTTCGCAGATATTCACGGACGACTATAAGGCGCGTGCAGAGGAGCTGGGGCTTACCGTAGACCAGGTGGTGACGCTCGCATCCATAATCGAAAAAGAGGGCACGGGCGAGGACATGCCCAAGATATCGGCGGTATTCCATTCGAGACTCAAAAAGAACATGCCCTTGCAGTCCGACGCGACGCTGATGTACGTTTTAAAGGAAAACAGACTCGTCGTCACGACGAAGGACACGCAGATTGACAGCCCGTACAACACCTATAAAAACCTCGGTCTGCCTATAGGGCCTATATGTAACCCGTCCGCGGCGGCGATAGAGGCGGCGCTCTATCCCGATCAGGAAATACTAAACGGCGGATATCTGTACTTCTGCCTAGGCGACCCGGAGACGGGCGAGGTGTTCTATTCAAAGACGCTTGAGGAGCACGCGGCCATTCAGGCGAAATACAAGGATAAGTGGGCTGAGCTCGATAAGAAGAATCAGCAAAAGGAGCAGTGAGGTCTATGAAAAGGGTTGAGCTGCTCGCGCCTGCGGGCAATATGGAGTGCCTTAAAACAGCGCTCCATTTCGGCGCGGACACGGTCTATATCTCGGGAAAGAGGTTCGGTCTGCGCGCTTTTGCCGCGAATTTTGACGAGGATGAGATCAAGACGGCGTGCGATATGGCGCACGGCATGGGAAAAAAGATATACGTCACGGTGAACGCGCTCATGCGGGATAATGAGCTTATAGGCATGCGCGATTATTGCAAGACGCTTAGGGATATAGGCGTGGACGCTATAATCGTCTCTGATCCGGGCGTGTTTGTAATAGCGAGGGATATCATCGAGGTGCATTTGAGCACTCAGGCGAGCACGTTAAACTCATATTCCGCGCGCTTTTGGCACGAGATGGGCTATAAGCGCATCGTAATGGCGAGGGAGGCGACGCTGGAGGACATCAAGGCGATAAGGAAGAACTGCCCCGAGGATATGGAGATCGAGGCGTTTGTACACGGCGCGATGTGCATAGCCTTTTCTGGGAGGTGCCTCATGAGCTCTGTCCTAACGGGCAGGAGCGGAAACAAGGGCGCCTGCGCACAGCCCTGCCGCTGGAGGTATACCATACACGAGGCGGGATATCCCGACGACTATTTCCCCATAGAACAGGATGAAAAGGGCACATACATTTTAAACTCGCGCGACCTCATGATGATAGAGCACATCCCCGAGCTTATCGAGGCGGGGATAGATTCCTTTAAAATAGAGGGCAGGATGAAATCCGCCTATTACGTTGCGAGCGTCATAAGCACATATCGCAAGGCGATAGACGCATATTACGAGCAGGGAGAGGACTATTCGGTCGATCCCGAGTGGGTGAAGGAGCTTGAGCTTTCCGCGACGCGCCGCTTCACGACGGGGTTTTATTTCGGAAACCCGAAGGAGGACGGGCAAGACGTCTCGCGGGACATGCCCACGCGCGGGTATACGTTCTGCGCGATAGTAAAGGGCCCGAGGGACGAGCAGGGGCTTTATCCCATAGAGCAGAGAAATCGCTTTTTCAGCGGGGACGAGCTGCACGTTCTTTCTCCGAACATGGGCGACGAGAGCTTTAAAGTCGATATAATTTTAAATGAAGAAGGCAATCTTCAGGACTGCGCTCCCCATCCGCAGCAGCAGCTCAAAATAAGCTGTCCGCTTGAGCTGGGCGTGGGGGATATTTTGAGGAGACGGGATATCGACTGAAGCAGCCGTTGATTTTTACAAAATATACTATTATTAGATTTACTTATACAATATATTGTGTTATTATAATAGTAATACTATTTTGGAGCAGGTCATGGCGCGCTGCAGGTCGATCATTGAATTCGGTACATCTAAAATACTATGCCTCATGCAATATTCCGGCGCGGCGGCGGACACCTTTTCGGGAAAGTCCTGCGTCAGATACGAGGGCATAATTGACGGAAAATGGGTCAATAAGCGGGGCGTGCTGACTGCGCTTGAAAAGGCGGTGGAGGACTGCGAGCTGAACGCAGGGCAGCAGATGAGCAAGGCCATAGTGGGCGTTCCCGCCTGTTTTTGCTATCAGGTGATGGGGCGTTCATACAGGAGCTTTTCGAATGAGCGTCTGCGCCGAGAGGACGTCGCGCTAATGCTCGAGGACGGTCGGCCAAAGGATTCCGAGGGCTATACGCTCATTGACGAGCGGCCGATATATTTTGACGACTGCGCGGGGACGGAGACGCTTGACGCGCCCATCGGGCATAGGGTCAGGCGGCTTTACATGTTCTCGTCATATACGTTTATCCGCAACAGCCACCTGTCGTTTATAGAAGAAATGCTCGAAAAACTGAACATTTCTCTTGAACGGATAGTGATGGACCAATATGCGGCGGCGCTGCATTGCATACCCGACAGGGTGAGGGACGATACGGCGCTGTTAGTGGACGTGGGGTATAAGCTCACGAGCGTGAGCTGCGTTATAGGCTCTGCGATAGCCGCGGAGAAGTGTTTTTTCGCGGGAGGAGCTTATATCACAGATGCGCTTGAAAGAAAGCTGGATATTTCGCCCATGCTGGCGGAAAACATAAAAAGAAACTACATTTTGGGCATACGTCCCATCGACGGAGGAAAGCTCTTCGCAAAGGACGAACGCGGGAAGATGTGCGGATTAAATCAGCACAAGGTGGACAGCGTGATGCTCATGCAGGCTGACAGAATAATAGACGCGGTGGGAAAGATCATTTTGGAATACACCGCAAATCGATTTTGCGAGCGCAGCACACCTGTGTATTTATGCGGGGGCGGTTTCGCGATAAGGGGAATGGAGAATTACATGAGCACGAGACTGGGCAGGCGGGTGAACGTCGTGGCTCAAAGCTCGCGCGCGGGGCTTTCGCCCATATACGATACGGCGTTGTCGCTTCTTGACAATCGCATAGATTGGGTTTATGATTCATCTATAGATGAAGAAAAGCCGAGCGTGAAAATCGGGAGGACCGATAGACGCGGTAGAGAAAGTAAAGACGGTAAACGAAGATCTAAAGGACTGTTCAGATAGATTTAACGGAGGAAAGAAATGCCAAACATTGAATTCGACACAAAAAGCAGTAATTTTACAAAGATAAAGGTTATAGGCGTGGGCGGCGGCGGCAACAACGCCGTCAACAGGATGCTCACATACGGCTTACAGGGTGCCGAATTTATCGTCGTGAATACCGATAAACAGGCTCTTTTTACGTCAAACGCGCCGCAGAAGCTGCAAATCGGCGAAAAGCTTACGAAGGGCTTAGGCTCGGGCGGCGACCCGACGGTGGGTAAGGCCGCTGCGGAGGAATCGCATGACGACATCGAAAGGCTGCTTGCGGACGCAGAGCTCGTGTTTATAGCGGCCGGTCTCGGCGGCGGAACGGGAACGGGCGCTGCGCCCATAGTCGCGGAAATAGCGAGAAAGTTAGGCAAGCTCACCGTCGCGGTGGTGACGCTTCCCTTCTCATTCGAGGGAAGAAACAAAAAGGCGAAGGAAGGTCTTGAAGAGCTTAAGGACAAGGTGGACAGCCTCATCATAATCCATAACGACAAGCTCATTGAGCTTGCGGGCAAAAACACGCCTCTTTCGGAGTCGTTCATGCTCGCGGACGACGCTTTAAGACAGGGCATACAGGGCATAACGGATATCATCGCGAAGCCCGCGCTCATAAACCTCGACTTTGCAGATGTACGCACGGTTCTTCTCAAAAAGGGTCTTGCGCACATGGGCATGGGCAAGGGCTCGGGCGACAACAAGCTTGAGGACGCCGTGAAGCAGGCGATATCCTCGCCGCTTCTCGACACGAACATTCGCGGCGCAAAGGGCGCTGTGGTAAATGTCACGGTGGACGGCTCAACGGGCATCCTGGAGATAAACGACTCCTTTGCTATGATAAGAAATCTGCTCGACCCCGAGGCGGACGTATTCTTTGGCGCGGCTATCGACAACAACCTAAAGGACGAATGCTCGGTGACCATCATCGCGACCGGATTCGGAGAGGATCAGGGCGCAGCGGCTCCCAAAAAGCAGCCAACAGCTCCCGCTGAAAACGGCCCGACGATAGGACCCATTGACAGGTCTAAGCGCACTATTGTGGAAAAGATAGATAGAACCGCGGCGGACAGCGTCACTGCGGCAACCTTCCGCAGCCCCATCGTCGACGGCTTTGACGATGACGACGATTTTGACAGCGAATTCTCCGAGCCTATTTTCATGCAGAGAAAACCGAGGAGGATACACTCGCCCAAGAAATACGGCGACGACTAATTTTATTAAACATATGATGCGTATTACGGCGCCCAAACGAGGGCGCTGTTTTACTGATTAAAGAAAATTTAAGAGGAAATTTGGAAATAATACACCCAAGGAGATGTATGGACGAATTAAAAACAGTGGGGCTTACCTTAAAGCAGGTTGAGGAGCGAAAAGCCGCCGGACAAGTGAACATACCGTCAAAGAGCGGCGCAAAGACATACGGCGCGATATTGAGGGACAACATTTTGACTTTTTTCAATCTGCTGAACCTCGGCCTTGCCGCGGCGATAATAGCGGTCGGCGCGTATAAAAACTGTACATTTATACTCATAATACTGTTAAATACGATAATAGGCACGGTTCAGGAGATTCGCGCGAAAAAGGCGGTGGAAAAGCTCACGCTGCTAAACTGCCCGCACACGCTCGCCCTGCGCGAGGGAAAAAAGTTCAAGATAAGCATCCGTGAGATAGTCAAGGACGATGTTTTGATACTTTGCGGAGGGGACCAGATCGCGGCGGACTGCGAGATAATAGACGGCGAGATAGAGGTGAATGAGGCGCTGCTTACGGGAGAAAGCGACCTCATATTAAAAAAGCGAGGGGATGTTGCGCTTTCGGGGAGCGCGGTCGTCTCGGGAAATTGCTCGGCGCGCGTGATACACGTCGGGGATGAAAACTACTGCGAAAAGATAGCCGCGCAGGCGAAGAACTATAAAAAGCCGTCGTCCGATATAATGCGTTCGTTAAATCGGCTGATAAAAACGGTCAGCGCGTTCATACTTCCAATAGGCATAATACTGTTCATAAAGCAGTTTTTCCTGCTGCATGACTCCATTTCCGGCGCGGTCACGTCGGCCGTCGCGGCGATGATAGGCATGATACCCGAGGGACTTATTCTGCTCACATCCATGGTTTTCGCAGCGTCTGTCATAAGATTTTCGGGGAAAAACACGCTCGTTAAGGAGATGTTCGGCATAGAACAGCTCGCGCGGGTGGACGTCCTCTGCTTAGACAAGACGGGGACGATAACCGAGGGTAGGATGGAGGTCGAGGAGCTCGTTCCGATAGGATGCACTCATGAGCAGGCACAGCGCAAATTAGAGGCGCTTTTGGGCGCATTATCGGACAATAACCCGACGTTTAACGCACTTTTGGATAAATACACGCCCGATATGAGCAGACGCCCAAAGGCGGTATGTCCGTTTTCATCGGAGAGAAAGTGGAGCGGCGCATCGTTTGAGGACGGCTCGACAGTCATGGGCGCGGCCCAGTTCGTGTTAGAGGAAGTTTCGCCTGAGCTGGAAACGCTTATCGAGCGATATTCCCGCGACGGCATGAGGGTGCTCGTGCTGGCGTACAGCCCGTTTGAAATAGCGGAAAGGACGCTCCCCGACGAGCTTGAACCGGTCGCGGTGATAATACTCGCGGATGTCATAAAGCCGGACGCGGCGGAGGTCTTTAGGTTCTTCCAGGAAAACGGCGTTTCGATAAAGATAATTTCCGGCGACAGCGCGTCTACGGTACGCGGCGTGGCACGGCGCGCGGGCATAAGCGGATGCGATAATTTTGCAGATGTAAATAGAATGACGGATGAAGAGCTTGAAGAATCGGTAGAAAAGCTCGATATTTTCGGAAGAGTTCTTCCTGAACAAAAGAGGCTGATAATCGCGGCGCTCAATAAAAAGGGGCATAAGACCGCGATGGTGGGGGACGGTGTGAACGACGTCCTCGCGCTGAGGGAGGCGAATTGCTCGGCGGCGATGGCGAACGGCTCGGCCGCGGCGGGCAGCGTCTCGCAGTTTATACTCTTAGACAGCAAGCTCTCGTCGCTATACACGATAGTCATGGAGGGCAGGCGCGCGATAAACAACATAAAGCGCTCTGCGTCGCTGTTTTTGACAAAGACGATTTATTCGTTTTTACTGTCCGTGGCGTTCATGGTGCTGCCGCTGGGATATCCATTCAAGCCCATTCAGCTCACGCTGATAAGCACGATTTTAATAGGCATACCCTCGTTCGTGCTCGCTATGCAGCCGAACAAGAGCAGGGTCACCGGACGGTTCATGAAGGATATCATAACGACTGCGCTGCCCGCGGCGCTGGTGATAGTGCTGCATGTGCTGCTGTCCTCGGCGTTCGGGTCGATTTTAGGGTATAGCTCAAGGGAGCTTTCCACGATAGCGACGCTTTTGGCGTCCTCGGCGGGATTTATAATGCTTATCGACACATGCCGTCCGTTTGATAAGCTGAGGGCGGTGCTCGTGGTGTTTTTGGCGGCGCTTTATGCGGTTGCGACCATATTCTTCGGCGATTCCGTGTTCATGATGTCGAATATATCTCTTTCAATGGCGATGTACATTTTAGCCGGAATAGCTTATGGCACACCTTTGTTCATCGTATTAAAGAAGATCAGTGCCAAGATATTTGACAGGGCGTCCGCCTTGTATGCAAAAATACGCGCAATAAAGGGCGTATGAGCAATAGTTTTGCTTGAAAAGGCGATAGTCGTATGCTATAATAAACGGTAGTCTGCCAAAGGACTGTAAAACAGGCATCTATTATATTTATATAAACGGAGGATAATATGGCAAAGGTTAAGGATTTGGAGAAGAACAAGGTTGAGGTCGAATTCGAGATCAATGCGGATGCCCTCGCGAAGGCAAAGGTTGAAGCATATAATAAGAATAAGGGAAAGTTCGCTGTTCCCGGATTTAGAAAGGGTCACGCGCCCAAGAGCATAATCGAAAAATACTATGGCGAGGGCGTTTTCTTTGAGGATGCGTTTGAGATCGCTTTTCCGGATGCGTATTCCGCAGCTTTAACGGAAAACGAGATCACCGCTGTATCCAGACCGGAAAATGTAGATATAGTCACGTTTGAGCCGCTCGTAGTTAAGGCGGAGGTTTGGACGAAGCCCGTGGTCGAGCTGGGCGAATACAAGAACCTTGAGGTCGAGATCCCCGCGTTTGAGGTCAAGGATGAGGACGTCGACAAGGCTATCGACGATATCAGGCAGAAGAATGCGTCCTACGTGACGGTTGATAGAGAAGCGCAGAACGGCGATATAGTCATAATCGACTATTCCGGCGCTGTTGACGGCGTTAAGTTCGATGGCGGCACGGCTGAGGAGCAGCAGCTCGAGCTGGGCAGCAATACCTTTATCCCCGGCTTTGAGGAGCAGGTAGTGGGCATGAAGGCGGACGAGACTAAGGATATAAACGTGACCTTCCCCGAGAAATATCACTCCGAAGACCTCGCGGGCAAGGACGCCGTATTCACCGTGACCGTTCATGAGGTCAAGGAAAAGCAGCTTCCCGAGCTGGACGACGAGTTTGCGGTAGATGTTTCCGAATTTGACACTTTTGATGAATATAAAGCGGACGTTAAGGCGAAGATGATAGATGAACACGCTGATATCGAAAAGCGCGCCATCGAAAACGCCGTAATCAAGGCGGCTGCCGACAACGCGACTATCGACATTCCCGAGTGCATGGTCGACCAGCAGATCGACTATAAGCTCCAGGAGACTGAATATTCTCTCATGTATCAGGGAATTGATATGAAGACGTATCTTGATTATATCGGCACGAACATCGAGCAGATGAGAAAGGAGCTTCGTCCCTCCGCGCTTGATACCGTGCGCAGCCAGCTCACCTTAGAGGCTATCATCAATGCCGAGGGCATCGACGTGGACGCCTCCGACATCGATAAGGAGATAAAGGAGAGAGCCGAGCAGCAGAAAAAGACCTTTGAAGAGGTCAAGGCAGACATGAGCGACGATATGCTCGAATATATTAAAGACAGAGTGCGCTTTGATAAGGTCATCGAGCTGCTCACCTCTAACGCAAAGGTAACGAGAAAGGTCGAGGACGAAAAGACCGAAGAGTGATCGACGGTAAAAGGTCCTTAATACAACCACTTTAAACGGTCTGTCGGGCGTGTTTTATGATTAAAATTTGCCCGACGGCCGAAAATGCTTTTTAGACAGGAGAAATTTAAATGAGCTATGTGCCTATAGTTGTCGAACAGACAAATAAGGGAGAAAGGTCCTATGACATCTACTCCAGACTTTTAAAGGACAGGATCATATTTTTAACGGGCGAGGTCAACGACGCCGTTGCGGACCTTGTCGTCGCGCAGCTTCTGTTTTTAGAGGCGGAGGATCCTGACAAGGATATCTACATGTACATCAACAGCCCGGGCGGCTCAGTTTCCGCGGGCATGGCTATATACGACACTATGCAGTACGTGAGATGCGACGTATCCACGATCTGCATTGGTTTAGCGGCATCCATGGGTGCGTTTTTACTCGCATCCGGCGCAAAGGGCAAGAGACGCGCGCTGCCTAATGCCGAGATAATGATACATCAGCCCCTCGGCGGAGCGCAGGGTCAGGCGACGGATATCGAGATTCAGGCAAAGCAGATACTCAAAATAAAGGATAAGATGGCTAAGATACTGAGCGAGAATACGGGTAAACCCCTCGAGCAGGTACGCTTAGACACAGAAAGAGATTTCTATATGACTGCGGAAGAGGCGTTTGAATACGGTCTTGTCGATGAGGTCATAAAGAAAAACAGAGCATGAAGAAAGGCGGGCATCAGCCCGTATAGGTAAGAAATGAGCAATAAAATCGATGAAAACAAACCGGTGAAGTGCTCCTTTTGTGGTAAATATCAGGAACAGGTGAGAAGGCTTATCGCCGGTCCGGGCGTATACATCTGTGATGAATGCGTCAATCTCTGTAAGGAGATTATCGACGAGGATTTTGCGGATGTTTCTTCGCCTGATTCGGAGATAAACGTATTAAAGCCAAAGGAAATATCTGCCATACTCGATCAGTACGTTATCGGGCAGACCGAGGCGAAAAAATACCTTTCTGTTGCGGTTTACAACCATTATAAGCGCATATTGGATAAGGAGAGCGACGACCCGACGGAGCTTCAGAAGTCGAACATTCTTATGCTCGGCCCGACGGGCTGCGGCAAGACGCTGTTGGCGCAGACACTCGCAAGGATATTAAACGTCCCCTTTGCGATAGCGGACGCGACCAGCCTCACAGAGGCGGGATACGTCGGAGAGGACGTCGAAAATATACTTTTAAAACTCATTCAGGCGGCAGATTATGACGTTGAGCGCGCTCAGAAGGGCATTATTTACATCGACGAGATCGATAAGATAGCGAGAAAGAGCGACAATCCGTCCATAACGCGCGACGTTTCGGGCGAGGGCGTTCAGCAGGCGCTCTTAAAGATAATCGAGGGTACCGTTGCGAGTGTTCCTCCGCAGGGAGGAAGGAAGCACCCACATCAGGAGTTCATCCAGATAGACACGACGAACATACTGTTCATCTGCGGCGGCGCGTTCGGCGGTCTTGAAACAGTCATTGAGAACAGAACAGGCAGAAAGAGCATGGGCTTTGGCGCAGACGTTCGCTCAAAGGAGCAAAAGGACCTCGGCGAGATGTTCTCGCAGCTTCTTCCGGAGGATCTTATAAAGTTCGGCCTTATTCCCGAGTTTGTGGGCAGAGTTCCTGTGGTCGTCACGTTGGAGCAGCTTGATGAAAAGGCGCTTGTGAACATACTCACCAAGCCCAAGAATGCGCTCATAAAGCAGTATAGAAAGCTCGTGGGCATCGACGGAGTCGACCTTGAGTTTGAGGACGACGCCGTTAAGGAGATAGCGAAGCTCGCGCTTGAGAGAAACACGGGTGCGAGAGGTCTGCGTAGTATCATTGAAGGTGTTATGATGGATATTATGTATGACATTCCCTCGAGAAGAGATATCGCGAAGTGCATCATCACAAAGAACTGCATCAGAAAAAAGGAAAAGCCCAGGCTTTTAACAAGTGATGATAAACTCCTGCCTGCGGCGAATGAATAAATTCATTCTTACTGTAAATAAATGCACCAAAGGATTTCCCTAAGGTGCATTTTTGATATAATTCTATTTAAATGTGGACAAGCTGGTTTTGACCATGGAATTGACAAATTCTATTATATCGTGCTTGCCGTATTTGCCGTAACATTCGATAACTACATGCATAAGGCCGTTTGACAGATGAATATACAGCATATCCAATTGGTTGTCTGTAGCATTATTAAGGATCAATTTCCAATACTCTATGCTTTCCTTGTGAGCGAGTGATATCATACTATGTATCAATCTCGAGCTTGCGGCGTTAAATATAAGAATTCTGCAAGCATTTTCATTTTCCTCAATTATTTTATATATCGCTTCAATCAATGATGAAACGTCGAATGAATCTATCAACTTTAAAGATTCATTAAACGCATCTAAGATTTCCTGCTCAATGCTTTCTAATAAATCGAAACAGTTTCCGTAATGTGCATAAAACGTTGCTCTGTTTAATCCTGCCAACTCGCATACCTCTTTAACCGTTATTTTATTTATCGGTTTTGTTTGCATTAGTTTTAACAGCGCATTTTTCAGCACTAATTTGGTATAACGTACCCGTGCATCATTCTTTTTCATTTTCATCTCCTAACAAAATATTTACATTTAGACTCGACATCAAGTCACGGAGTGACGGTTATTTTTCTGTTATAGAAAAATTGATGGTTGAGAATTCCTCAATTAAAGTATACTATAAAGATGAAAGATAATCAACAAGTGTTGATAAACGGAGGTGATATCATGTATAACAAATATTTGATTACTGGTGCTTCGGGTTTTTTAGGTAGAAACGTCATAAAAGGGCTTTTAGATAAAAAGGCAGAGATCAGAGCCTTAATTATGCGAGACGATCCTTTGGAGGAGTTGATTCCGAGTGAAGTCCAAATAATTTATGGCAATGTATGCGATGTTGATTCGATGCGGGATTTTTTTGAAAATTCAGATTGCAATACATGCGTGATTCATTGCGCTGGTATTGTTTCCGTTGCATCAAACCCCGAACAGCGCATCTACGATGTTAATGTCGGAGGTACTAAGAATATTATTTCGCTTTGTGAGAAAAACAAAGTTGGGAAACTAATATATGTAAGTTCAGTTCATGCAATACCTGAAAAACCAAAGGGAATAGAAATTACAGAGGATGCATGTTTTTTGCCTGATTTGGTAGAAGGGGATTATGCCAAAAGCAAATCAATAGCGACTTCACTCGTGTTGAAGGCTGCAAAAAGGGGCTTAGATGTAAACGTGGTTTTTCCGAGCGGCATTATAGGCCCGGGCGATAACGGAAAAGGGAGCATAACGAGTATGCTTTTATCGTTTATTTCAGGGAAACTACCGTTAGCGGTAAAAGGCGGATACGATTTTGTTGACGTCAGGGACGTTGCATATGGAATAATTTCATGCAGCGAAAAAGGATTACCAGGTCGCGGATATATTTTATCCGGACATTATGCTTCGATCAAAAACCTTCTTGATGCCGCAAAATCTGCAATCAATTTAAAACGTTTGGTTTCTTATTTACCAATATGGATAGCGAAGGTTGTAGCACCTCTTTATGAAAAATGGAGCATATTAAAAAAACGCCCACTATTTTTTACTCCGCAGTCTGTAGCTGTGCTTGAT
>CAKROK010000047.1 GCA_934373295.1 uncultured Christensenellaceae bacterium
CGCATACATTACTTAGAGTAAATAGTTTTGTTTGTGGCTTCCGCTCAATTATAGATAAGTTGGCATAACTGCGTTATGATGTTATCTGCTTTTCTTTTGTGCAGCTTGTGACGGTCTTAAAACTGCTCTTCGCGGCAGTTTTACAGACCGTATGCATTAGTTCGTGGGAATAGTTTGGGTTTTGAGCTGTTGTGTTTGTGCGCTTTAGCCAAAAAGCTTCAACTCACTCGTTCGCGCGCGGCGCAGCTTTCAAAAGCGAAAAGGCTTCCGCCTTTTCGCTTTTGAAAGTGCCCGCCCATAGCCCCGCCCCTGCTTCGCAGGGGCGGGGCTATGGGCGGGCTTAGTTTTTGCGGCTACGCCGCAAAAACCTGCGCCGCGCCTCGTCGGCAAGCTCGCTCTATAATCGAAAGACAAGGCGAGTGACTTGCGTATGATCCATCGCGACCGAAAGGCTTGCCGGTCGCGATACCTTATTATTTAAATAATTTTCTTTTCCTTCCACCGCTCCGTCCTATACCAAACAAACGAAATCACAAAGTTCAAAAACCACCCTATCGGTATGGCATACCATATCATCTGAACGCCGTATATGGGCGACAGCAGGTTGGCGATAAGCACGCGCGACGCGAGGTTGACGAGGTTCGCGGTCATGTACACGGGCATGTCCCCCGCCCCGCGCAGTACGCCGTCGCTCGTCGCCTTTAAACCTATCAAAACATAGAAAAACGCCAAAAATCCGGCATATGCCGCGCCCGTCTCATATGCCGCCGCCGTGCTGTTTTCATCCAAGAACGCACGCACGGCCATGTTTCCGAATAATTTTACCGCAATGAGCAGTATTACGGCGAAGCAGCCGACCATCTTAACTCCCGCCGCAAAGCCCTTTTGCACGCGCTCGGGATTCTTCGCGCCCAGGTTCTGCGCGGTAAATGTGGAGACGGCGTTGCCCGTGGCGATCATGGGCACAATGCAAATGGACTCTATGCGTGACGCAGCGGTATACCCCGCCAGCACAGACGAGCCAAAGCTGTTCACCGCGGATTGACAGAGCAAAATGCCCACGGACACTATCGACTGTTGAATTATCGACGGGATGGATATGCGCGTTATGCGCCAAAGCAGCTTGAAGCTGTAAAGCTGTTCTTTCTCATCATTGTCATTTTTATATCCGTTTAGCAGTTTTATAAGTATTATGAGCGACATGACCGCGGATATCCCCTGTGAAAAGACCGTCGCCGCGGCGGCGCCCGCAATTCCCATATTAAGCGCGCTTACCGCCAAAATATCCAGACCGACATTCAAAAGCGACGAAAATATGAGCAGAAACAGCGGTATCTTCGAGCGTCCGAGTGCGTTGAATTTCGCGGAAAGCACGTTATACATGAACAAAAACGGCAGTCCCGTGAAGTATATCTTTAAATATGTACATGCGTCCGCATAGATGTTTTGCGGCGTCTTTAACAGCGTGAGTATGCCGGGATGAAAGGCGTAGCCGAATACCGCCAAAAGCACGGACAATATGAGGTAGCTTATTAGCGACGTATACGCCGATGTGCGCATTTTTGCGTAGTTCTTCGCGCCGAAATACTGGCTCGTTATGACGGACGCGCCTATGCCCCCGCCAATGGCGATCATTATGAACACATTTGTGAGCGAATATGACGCGCCCACCGCGGCGAGGGCGTCCTCTCCCAAAAATCTTCCCACGATGACGCTGTCCGCGAGGTTGTAAAACTGCTGGAACAGATTTCCGAGGATCATGGGCAGAGCAAAGAAAAAGAGCGATTTAGCGGGGCTGTCGCTCAACATATCGTATTTTTTCAATCATTTCACCTCCGCGTTTGCTTTAGCTTCTTTTGCGTATTTTATAGACATCCTCGCGGCAATTATCCCCAATATCACGGCGAATATGCTTATGAATTGAGACGCGGAAAGCACGCCCACGCTCCCGCGCGGGTCGTCCCTCAAGAATTCTATCACAAACCGCCATGCACCGTATGCTATGAGGTATACCGCGCAGGGCAGCAGCCTTTTCTTCCTTTTCATTATAAACAACAGCGCTATGGCGAGTATGAGCAGAAAAGCCGCCTCCATAAGCTGAACGGGCAGCAGCTTCACCCCCGCCGGAGGTATCCCCTCTTCGGGATAAACTACACCCAAGCCGCTCGACGTGCGCGCGCCGTAGCAGCAGCCCGCCAAAAAACAGCCTATCCGCCCGACGGCATGACCAAAGCACACGGGCGCGCAGAACACGTCAGCGAACGCAAAAAAATCCAGCTTATTTATGCAGCAATAGAAATACGCCGCTATCATCCCGCCGAATAGCCCGCCGTAAAACACGAATCCCCCGCCGGTCAGGCTTTTTAAAAGCGTCCCGCGCTGTATTATTGCGTCTAAATCTACTACTATATATAACAGCTTCGCGCCGATAAGCCCTCCCAATATTGCGCTTAAAAACAGTAAAACTGCGTCCGATTTTGCGAGTCCCGCATATCTTTTCGCGTTTTTCAAAAGCACCGCAAGGCAGAGCGCACATCCCGCGAGCGCGGCGAGGGCGTATGTCGATATTCTTATGTTAAAAAGCTCTATTACGGGCAGCATTATCTATCTCTCCGCTTAAAATTTCCACTATATTATATCAAAAAATCGCGCAAAAGGACAGCCCGTCGATTTATCTCACCTTTTTGTTGGCTTTTTTCGATATTTGATGTAAAATATACCTTAAAATGGAGGTGTGTAATTATGAAAATAAGAACTGCGGTAATATCCGATCTGCCCAAAATGCTGGAGATGACCTCTCAGGCGTCCGCGCGCATAGCGAAAATGGGCTTCGATCAGTGGCAGCACGGCTATCCCGACGAGGAGACCTTGAGACAGGATATCGCCGATAAAAACGCATATATCGCGGAGATTGACGGCGAGCCGGCGGGCATGATGGCGCTCACTTTCACCGACCTCGACTGCTATGAGAAGATCGATGGAAAGTGGATAGACGACGGCTTTTACTGTACCGTTCACAGGCTGTGCGTCGCGGATGGCTTTGAAAAGCGCGGCGTCGCCACGGCGCTCTTCGCGGCGGCGGAGATGATAGCATCCGAGCGCGGCTTCGGCTCGGTCAGGGTGGATACTCATGAGCAAAACGCGCCCATGCGCCATACGCTTGAAAAATGCGGCTATACCCACTGCGGCAGGATCACGCTCATAGGCAGCGCGGAGGACGGCCATAAGCGCGAGGCATATCAGAAGGTTTTAAAATAGCATAGCGAAACAAAAAAATAGATGAGAACTTTTTTGAAAAAATTTATATTATCTGTTTTTTGCGCCTGCATCCTGCTCACCATAATGGGGTGCTGCGCCGTAAAAACGTTCGATACTAAAGCGCCCGATATCCCGCAGGAGAACTTATACCCCGAAATCAGCAAACATCCTATCCCCACTCAAAGCGCGGATATCGCCGTAACATGGGACGAAATAACCCAAAACGGCGTGGATGAACAGGCGCTTTTGGATAATATCGATACGGATGCTCTTAAAAAAATCGCAAACCTGCTGCAAGATCTCGATACGCAAATAGCCCAAAAGGAGAACGCCTCTGCGGATTACGTCCTGCGCGGGCAGTGGCTGCCCGATATTTTAAACAGCGAGCAATATAATGAGGTCATCTCCATGGGGAACAAGGCTATGAAGCCGCTGTATCTCATCATATATATGAGCGATAATCAGGGAAGATATGAGTATATCTGCGCGTTGGCATTGGAGCAATTATCCGGCTTTGAATTTGAAACAGACCCAGACAGCGGCGCAAAATGGTCGACCTCCAAGGAATTTTTAGAGGAATTCAATAAAAAAATACTGGAAAACAGGCAATAAAAAAACCGTACACTCACATTCGAACAAGACGACCATAGGAGGAATCTCGCTTCGGACAGCTCAGAACAGGCAGACCCGGGGCACACGCAAAAATCCACTTAATGCTGCTTCCGTCAGGACCTGACATGATTCACGGCATTGCGTTGCACGGGACCCATACTTCAACACTTCACCAACGAGCCCGAAAGCCTACGGCATCCGCCCTCTTGTGAGAATTCAGCCCCGCTATAGCTGCGGGTTACAAGGCGCCGCTAACGCCCCGCTTAGTACGGCATTAATTATTATATCCCAAAACGGCCTTTATGGCAACTATTAATTTTATTTCATTTCAATTTGCGTCCTCGCAAAATCGCATATGACATCGCCAAACTCCTCCGGCGCGTCGAACATCACCGAATGTCCCGCGCCCTTTATCGTCTTTACTGCGCTATACGGGCTTTTCAGCTCACTTGCATATTCCCTTATGAGCGATACTGGCATAGTCACGTCTCCCTCGCCCGATATGAACAGCGCGGGCATTTCAAGCGCAGGCGCGGCGGAATATGCGTCAAATTCACAGTACATATACTGCGCGAGCTGAGATATCTCCCTCAAATAGACATTTGGCTGAGTCGCCGCCGTCATCTTCCAGCGCAAATCGTCTACGGATGTATCAGCGCCCGTGACCGCGGCTAAAAAGTAATAGAACCCGTCGTGTCCGCTCTCCCCCAGCTCGTTTTGAAATACGGATATCAGCCTTTGCGCATGCATGGCGTTCTGCTCCGCATTATTTTCATCTTTAAGCGCGGCGTAATCCTCCTTTACCGCCGACATATCCGCCCCGCTCTTTTCATAGGCTATATAATCGCGCTCTATTCCAATAGGCAGGCTCACGCACTGTCCCACGCCTATATACCCCGACAGCTTTTCAGGGTGAGCCGCGGCGTATTCTATGCCCACGACGCTGCCCCATGAATATCCCATCAGAATTATCTTCTCTTTATCGAATTTCTCTAAAAGCATATCCGTTATCGCGTCGATATCCGACAAAATCTCATCCACATCCGGTGGCTCGTCTCCCTCGTTTTCAAAATACGTCCGCCCGCAGCCGTGCTGATCCCATTCGCATACGGTAAAGTCGTCGTATAGCTCATCTAAAAAGAGATATGAAACGCAGGACAGCGGATTTGCCGGTCCTCCATGCAAAAACAGCATGACAGGGTTATCGGCGTCCTGCCCGCGCATCCTCAAAAACTGGCGGCTGCCGTTTATGTCCGCGTAAAGTTCCTCATCCACGGCGTTTTCCCCATCTATCGCAAACTTATACACATTGGCCGTGCGCACGGAAAAAATGAAGACTATAAAAAGCAGCGCTAACGTAAGTAGCAGCGCCGCAATTCTCTTTAAAAACGAATATCCGCCTTTTTTACTTCTCATAAAAACCCTTTCAAGCCATGTCCCACATCGAAATATCGTCGCAAATGCGCCGTTTCCCTATCATCCTCAACAGATAGTATTCTATGGGCAGTGCGATTATCATCGACAAAAACAGAGAAAAACCGTCGCTCATGCACAAAATGTATACGAATAGTGTCATGAGCAGGGCATATCCGCCCGTGCGCACGATGGAAACTATCACGGCGTTCAGCGGAAAGCTGTATTTTATAGTACCTGAGCTGTAAAAATGTATCGCGTTAAACACCACGCTCGCGACTATCCCAGCGCCGCCTGCTAACGAGACCGCCGCGCTAACCACAATAGGCGGGATTAACGTCACGAGCATAAAGAACACGAACAGAAACACTGCCACCGCGCATATCGACGGGAAGGACGCCATGAGCATCTTCGCATGAAGTCTCAATGTGTCCCTCACCGGGTCAAAGTGAGAGCTGCGGTTGTTTTCTATATAGATCGTCTCTATAGTCGTCTCATAGACGGGGATATTCTGCTTCGCCGCATACATGAGCACGTTTATCTCATAGTCATACTTTTCGCCCTTTATTCCCAGCAGCCACTCGCAGTAGGACGTCTCAAAGCCCCTCAAGCCGGACTGATTATCCCTTATATAGCGGCTGGTCTCAATAGTATATGCAAAGCGCGATAGCGTATTACCGAGGCGCGATCGGAAAGGCACGTCTCCCGAAAAGTCGCGCGAGCCTATCACGATATTGCCCTTTACATGCAAAAGCGCATTTACCTTTAAAATATCGCCTACTGCGTGCTGACCGTCCGCATCGCAGGTTATGACGTAGCTGAACCGGCTGCGCATATGCGTCATTATGTGTCTAAAGCCGTATTTGAGCGCCGCACCCTTGCCGCCGTTCTTCTCATATCCGATTATTTCGGCATATTTTTCCGATTCCAAAAAGATATCGGCGTATTCGGGCGAGCTGCCGTCGTTTACGATAAGCACGGAAAAGCCGCGCTCGAAAAGCTGCTTCACCGTCTCCGCCATCGCCGGCGTGGGGTTATATGCGGGTATCAGAATTATAGTATCCAAATGCTGCTCCAAAAATTTACAAAATACACGAATAAACTGCGCTTTTATGCAATTATCCGCACGGTTTTTATTATATCATCTTTTTCTCCCTAAAAAAAGACTAAAAAAGCAATAAATGTCCAAAAACCATTTTTATGCGTCCATCACCTCGAAAACCCCACGACCATCAGCTTTATCGAATTGAGCGACGCGCCGGATTCGGAGTATATCTGATGGGAATATCCCCCACTCGTCCACTGCGCAAGGGCTATCCTCCCGCCGTCGCCGTAGTATAATTCGACGTCCATATCGCCAATATTTTCCGTCTTTGGGTCTTTATATTTCTTCTTATTATACGCGGGCGGGATATCCCCCTCGCATATGCGCAGCGTCAGCGTGTCCGACTCCGAAATGTACTTTAACGAAGCGGAATACAGCCTGTAGCAGGATATAGTCGACAGCTTAAACCCGTCGGGAATATAGGACGGCTCCTTGACATCAAAGCCCGTCAGCTTGGAGACCTCCTCCAAATTATCGCACTTCACACTCTTTTCGTCGTCTAAGAGCGCCGGCCCCTTGAGCATCTGCGTCATGAGCTCCAAAAGCGCGTCGTGGTCCTTTGCCGGTTCGCTTATTATCTGATAAGTGACTCCCCCGCGCACCCATTGCAGCTCGCTGCTCCTGTCGTTAGAAATATAATATGCAGTAAAGCCGTGTATCTTCTCGCTCACCGCGTCTGTCGGCGCGTCAAGAGTCCCCTTTGTGAAGGTATAGAGCAAAGTCCCCTCCTCGGCAGTGTATTTGACCGCGGCGGTCTTTTCCCCATCATAGCCCAGCTGTGAGAGCGAATATCCCTCGGGCAGCGTCTGCGGCGAGTACACCCTCACCCCCGTCACCTGCGAAAGCTCCTCCATCGTCTCGGGGACATCGACGGGCGGCGCGGGCGGCGCGGTTGGGGTGGGCTCCGGCGTAGGCTCAGCCTCCTGCGATTTCGTCGGCTCGGGAATATCGACGTTTTCTATCGCCGTACATGCGCACGCCGTCAGCAATACGGCGAATAGCAGCGCCATGACCTTTTTCATCTCTTTAAAACCCCCTTGCCCTTTCTATAAGGGTATTATACCTTCTTTCATCTTATATTACAACCTTGCGGTTTAACCGACATTTCACACAGTTTTTCCTCATTTTACCCTTTTGGTCATATTTTTTTCACATAAGGCCATTATAATTCGAGTATAGAAAATGAAAGGACGGGAAAGAAAATACTATGGATAACGGCTTCAACGAAAACAAATTTGAGAACAGCGAAGCGAACACTGGCTTTTCCGCAGATTCGCAAGAAAAAACGACAAACACAACGGGCTATCAGTACAAATACGATCCGTATACAGGCGAAAGAAAGGTCTATTACGGCTATGCAGGCGGACCTGCGGGCGGCAGCCAGCCCCCTAAAAAGCCCAAGCGCTCAAAGAAGGGCCTGTGGATAGCGCTCATATGCATCGTCACCACGGTCGCGATATCCTTTGGCTCGATAATGGCATATATCGGTATCTCCAATAACATTATAGACCACTCCTCCACGACGAAACAGGAGGATCCCGCACAGCAGCCCTCCGGCAGCGGCGATCAGTCCGGCAGCGACTCAAGCGAGCCTAACGTCAACCTAAACCTCAACACGGACAGCGCGGCGTTGGCCGAGCTTTTGGGCAGCGACGTCTCCCTAACGGACATCGCACAGAACACGATAAAGAGCGTCGTGTGCATACAGAACTATCAGAATGTATCCGGCGGCTTCCAGGGATATTTTAACGACAACAGCGGCTCCTCCACTCAGCTATACGGCGAGGGCAGCGGCGTTATAATAACAAAAGACGGCTATGCGATAACAAATCAGCACGTCGTGGACGGCTGCGACGCACTTCAGGTAATGATGAGCACGGGCGAGATATACGACGCGAAGCTCATCGGCGAGGACACGGTATCTGACCTCGCGCTCATAAAGATCGAGCCTGACGACGACAGCGTGACCTTCTCCCCCATCGTCATCGGCGATTCCTCTAAGGTGGACGTCGCGAGCTATGCCCTCGCGGTAGGCAACCCGGGCGGCACGGAGTTTTCAAGCACAGTCACCTTGGGCATAATCTCCGCTACCAACAGACCCGTCACCATATCGAGCGGATATACCATAAACATGCTCCAGACGGACGCGGCGATAAACCCCGGTAACTCGGGCGGCGCACTTGTAAACATGCAGGGCGAGCTGGTGGGCATATGCTCCGCGAAATACGTCGCAACGGGATATGAGAACATGGGCTTTGCGATAACCATAAACGAGGCGATGCCCATAGTCAAGGAGCTTGCTCAATACGGCTACGTCAAGAGCAGGGGCACGATCGACATCGAGTATCAGGCGATAGACAGCTCTGTAGCGCAGTATTACGGCGTTCCTCAGGGACTTTACTTGACCTCAGTAGGCAGCGGCTGCGGCGACCTTTCAAAGGGCTGCATCATAACCGAGGTCAACGGCTCTGCGGTAAACAGCGACGCGACGCTCTCAAACGCGCTTTCCGGAAAGACGGATGGCGACACCGTCAGCGTGAAGTATTACAACATGAACACCAACAAATACGGTGAGACGCAGGTCACGCTCGTGGAATCCAAGGTCACGACGCAGACGACATCTGACAATGACACGCAGACGGGCGGCAGCGGCGACATCTACGACTACTACCAATACTACTACGGAAACGGCGGCAACAGCTTTTTCGGAAGAAGATAACATAAAATAACAAGAAGATAGCAAAAAATAGCTTATAAAATCGAGTGCATCAAACAATAGTTGTTTTTCATTATTTTCTCTTCATGCGGATCGGATATTTTCCGGTCCGTGTTTTTTATATTTGGCGAAAAATCTCATTTAAAGTAATTTTGTGGTATAAAACGAATATAATATACCCGATGTCAGTATTGCGGCGCAATTTAGTGGGGCGTTGCTTGTATTTTGAAGTGCACTGTGGTAAAATAATGTAATGATATTTGAACTCTGACGGAGGTAATAATATGGAAGAGACTAATATTTCCAATCAGGAATTTGGTAAAGTAACATTTGCAAACGAGGTTCTCGCTACCATAGCGGGTATCGCGGCTTGCGATATAGAGGGCGTCGCGGGAATGTGCGGCGGCTTTAAGGACGGCATCGCCGAGCTTTTAGGCAAAAAGAACCTCACAAAGGGCGTAAAGGTAACCGTGCCGGAGGACACCGCGTCCGTCGACGTGGAGATCATCGTAAACTACGGCGCAAAGCTGCCCGAGGTCTGCGCAGGTATTCAGGAGAGCGTTTCCAAGGCGCTTGAAAACATGACCGGCCTCAAGGTCACCGCGGTAAACGTGTCCGTCGAGGGGCTTAAATTTCCCGAGCCCGAGCAGCCCGCGGAGGAATGATCCGCATAAGACGGCTTATGAGAGTTTTTTAGTTTTAAAAAACTACCTTGAGATGCATAATGTCTGAAAGGCCTGGTTTTTGTTCCTTTTTTACATGAATTTACAGGACTTTCAGGCAGAATGAATTTGTACGGAGGTATAATCATGAAAATGAAAGCAGGTACGAGGATAATCTTTTCGCTGGTGATGCTCATCGTCGCCGCGATGTGTGCCGCGGTGATACTCACGTTTTTCGGCGTTTTCTCACGCGAAAACGTGGATATGCTGTATGAGGGATTTTTCTCGGGATATGGATATATTTGGGCCATCGCTGCGGGCGTTTTGGGCGTAATATGCATCCGCCTTCTCTTTTTCGGCATAGGCAAAAAGAAGCCGGACACCATCGTCATGAGCCTGGGCGATGACGGCAGCGTGGAGATAACCATCGACGCCTTCAAGGAGCTCATCACCAGATATTTGGAGAGCAGGACGGATATCGTCATCCAGAGGATAGTCGTGAAGCCCACGGCGCAAAACTGCGCGAAGATAACCCTCAAGCTGTCCGCAAAGCCGGAGGTCTCCATCCCCGATGCGGCGGGTGAGATAAAGACGGGCCTGAAGGACTATCTCGACACGTATTCGGGAATAAACGCGGAAAATATCTCCATGACGATAGAGCCGTTCAGGCAGCCGCAGGCAAGATAGCCCAACAACGAGCAGGAGGACGCAATGCGCGGTATCTGGGAATATATTAAAGAACATTTAACTGTATTTATAGGCGCGTCGGCCGGCCTCACGGTGGGCATACTCATGCTCGTGATAGGCTTTTGGCCGACACTTCTGCTATCCATCACCACGACGCTGGGCGCGGTGTTTATAGGCATGCCCAAGGCGAGGGAGAACGTCCGCGCGTGGACGATAGCAATTTTCAGGAAATTTATAAAGGGACATAGGGATTAATGAGCAAAAGACTTGCGAGAGAAGCGGCGATGTGCCTGCTTTTTGAAAGAGAGATCACAGGAGAACCGGGCGAGCTTGAGACGCTTTGCGAGATGAAGGACGTCTTAAAATCGGACAAGTTCTCCGAGGAACAAAACGCATATATAAACAGGGTGCTGGAGCTGTTTGAGCAGAAGTCCATCGAGCTGGACGCCATGATAGCAAAGTATAACCGCCCGGGCTGGAGCATGGACAGAATAAGCAAGGTCGACCTCTCCATACTGCGCCTTGCGCTTATAGAGATATTCTATTTTGACGACACCCCCTACAAGGTTGCGATAAACGAGGCGGTGGAGCTTGCTAAAAAGTTCTCAGGCGAAAAGTCGCCTTCCTACATCAACGGCATTCTCGCCTCGGCGGTGAAGGAGCTTTAATGTACCTCGGTTTGGATCTCAGCTGCTATACGACATCCTGCGCGATAGCTGATGAGAACGGCAAAATTGTATATGACGAGCGCCGTCTGCTCAATGTCCCGCAGGGCAAATGCGGCTTACGGCAATCGGAAATGATATTTGAGCATATAAAAAATCTGAAGGAAATTTTTCCGACAGGTTTTTTTGGCGTTAAAGCGGTCGGCGTGAGCACGCGCCCCCGCCCCGTAGAAGGCTCATACATGCCCGTGTTCGCCGCTGCGGATTCATATGCACAGGTAATATCGCGCGCGCTTGGTGTGGAAAAGATCGAGCTGACGCACCAGCACGGGCATATCGGCGCCGCCCTTTTGGGAAATGACGCATTATGCGTGGGAAATAAGCGCATATTGGGGCTGCACGTCTCGGGCGGGACGACGGACGTACTCGCCATCGAGCTTTTAGACGGGCTTATCACAAAAATCGACCAGCTCGGACAGACGAGCGACATCTCCGCGGGGATGCTCATTGACAGAACGGGCGTCGCGCTGGGATGCGGCTTTCCCGCAGGGCCTGCGATAGAGGAGCTTGCCAAAAGCGGCGAGATATTGTCCTTTCCGTCGCGCATATTGGGCTGTCGAGCGAGCTTTTCAGGCGCAGAGGCCGCGGTAAAGCGCGCCATAGCCGATGGGCAAAACAAAGAGGACATTGCCGCGGGCGTGCTGCGCTGCGTCGCGAACACCCTTGAAAAGCTGATAAGAAACGCGCTCAAGCAGACGGACGCACAGTGCGCGCTGCTGTTCGGCGGGGTCATGTGCAACGGCATAATAAAAGACCGCCTGCGCGAGCGTCTATCGCTTCCGCTATACTTTGCGCAAAGGCAATATTCAAGTGACAACGCCTGCGGGCTTGCATCCCAGACAAAACTTATTTTTGAGAGGAAACACACATGATAAAGGACAGGATCGCCGAGATATGCGGCGTGATAGATAGCAGATTAAACGAGCTTTTGAGCGTGCGCACACCCGAGCTTTTATGGGACTCCATGGCATACAGCGTAAATGCCGGCGGAAAGCGCGTCCGCCCCGCGCTCAACATAATGGCGGCGTCCCTTTTGACAGAGGACGTTTCACAGAACATAGACATCGCATGTGCGATAGAGATGATACACACGTATTCGCTCATCCACGACGACCTCCCCGCGCTGGATAACGACGATCTAAGACGCGGCCGCGCGACCAACCACAAGGTGTTCGGCGAGGCTCAGGCGATACTTGCGGGCGACGGGCTTTTGTCCTATGCGTTTGAGGTGATGCTGGAAAACGCGAAAAGATATCCCGAAAATATCATGAACCACATGCTCGCGATATCTCATGTCGCACATGCCGCGGGCGCATCGGGCATGGTCGCGGGGCAGGTCGTGGACGTGGCTCTCGAGGGAAAGAGCATTTCGACAGAGCAGCTTCAATACATCCATCGTCACAAGACGGCGGACATGATAATAGGCGCGCTGTTATCCGGAATTCAGCTGCACTCCCCCACCGATGAGCAGCTTAGTGCGCTCAAGACCTACGGCGAGGAGGTCGGGCTGGTCTTTCAGATAGTGGACGACGTTTTGGACGTGACCGCGGATGAAAGCCTGGGCAAGAGCCTGGGAAAGGACGCGCGCGACCACAAGACGACATACGCCTCTCTCTATGGAGTGGATAAGGCGATGGAGCTGGCGAAAGACCACAACACCGCCGCAAAGCAGGCTCTTGGCATATTCGGCGATAAGGCCGGCGAGCTTTGCGAATTTGCGGACATGATGCTTAACAGGAGAAAATGACATGATACAGATAGCCATTGACGGGCCGGCAGGCTCGGGAAAGAGCACCACTGCGAAGAAGATCGCGCAGCTTTTGGACATAAACTACATGGACACGGGGGCGATGTACCGCGCCGTGGCATATGAGATGATGAAAAGGGGCGTCGACCTCACGGACATCGACAAAATCAACGCGGAAATACGCGATATCGACCTCACTGTGAGCTATTCGGACGGCGCTCAGCACATTTCGATAGACGGCAGGGACGTCACGGACAAGCTGCGCACGCCGGAGGTCTCCGCGGGTGCATCCGCCGTGGCAAAGGCGGGCAATGTGCGTGAATATCTCGTAGCTATCCAGCAAAAAACCGCAAATCAATATGATATGGTAATGGACGGTAGGGATATCGGCACGGTCGTGCTGCCCGATTCCCCCGCAAAGTTCTACATGACCGCGTCCGTAGACGAGCGCGCCCGCCGCAGGCAGGCACAGCTCAAAGCGGCGGGAGTGGACAGCGACTTTGAGACACTCAAAAGCGAGATAGCCGCGCGCGATAAAAACGACAGCGAGCGGGAGATATCTCCTTTAAGGATGGCGGCGGACGCCGTGCTCATAGATAACTCAAACCTCAGCGAGGATGACGTTAACGGCATGATACTCTCGAGAGTAAGGGAGATTTATAAAGATGTTTTATAAGGCACTTAAAGTGGTCGTGCGCGCGATATTCTTCAGCCTCTTCCGCGTTAAGATAATAGGCAAAGAAAACCTTAAAATCGACGGAAAAGCGATAGTTTACGCGAATCATGTCGCCGCGATAGACCCCATCTTCATCCACTGTATGTTGGACAGAATGCCCCGCTTCATGGCGAAGCAGGAGGCGTTTAAAAACCCCATTCAGCGCTGGCTAATAACAAAATTAGGCGCGTTCCCCGTGGATAGGGATCACACCGATTTAGCGGCGGTCAAGACGGCGTTTCGCGTATTATCCGACGGCGGCATACTGGGCATATTCCCGGAGGGACGGCGCACCACGGACGGCAAGATGGGGCCGTTTATGCCGGGCGCGGCGATGATAGCCGTGCGCACGAACGCGCCCATGGTCCCCATATACATTTCGCGCAGGATGAAGCCGTTTTGCCGCACGTATTTCGTCGTGGGCAAGCCCTATAACATAAGGGAAAAGCTCGCGGAGGTATCCGACGCACAGCCCGATACAGTAATCGCGGCGACCGAGATTGCGAAAAATGAGATAATAAAGCTGAAGGAGCAGCTCGAAAGCGAATGCCTAAGATAATATTGGCGAAAAACGCGGGCTTCTGCTTCGGCGTGCGCCGCGCGGTCGATGGGGCGGCCGAGCTTGCGCGAAAGCACGGAAAAGTCTATACGACAGGCGAGCTCATACACAACCCCGATGAGGTCGCAAGGCTGCATGAGCAGGGCGTGATAAGCGTAAAGGGCGTGGAGGATATCCCGAACGGCGGCGTGGCGGTCATCCGCTCCCACGGCGTGACGCCCGACGTTTATGATTCACTCAAGGCGAAAAATATAGAATATCACGACCTGACGTGTCCCTTTGTGTCCCGCATACACGACAGGGTACGCGACCAGGGGCACAATTACGAATATACTATAATAGTAGGAAAACCAGATCACCCCGAGGTCATAGGCATAAGAGGCTGGGCGGGAAAAAACGCCGTTGTTGTGAAAAGCGCCGAAGACGCCGCGTTATATTGCGGGAAAAGTGCGCTCGTCGTCGCGCAGACGACCATTTCACAGCGCCTTTTTGACGACGTGTGCGCAGTATTGAAAGACAACTTCGAGGAGCTACAGATATTCAACAGCATATGCCGCACCACGGGTCTGCGTCAGGCGGAAACGGCCGAGATAGCAAAAAAGGCGGATATGATGATAGTCGTGGGCGGCAAAAACTCCTCCAATACGTCGAGGCTCGCGGAGATTGCCTCTCTTTATTGCAAAAATGTGCAATATATCCAGACAAAATCAGAACTTTCTCTTGAAAATTTTTTAGGGTGTGATATAATTGGTATTGTTGCCGGTGCATCTACACCGGATCGGATAATTATGGAGGTACACACACAGATGACTGAACTCGAGAATGCTCAGGTTGTTGAGCAGACAGAAGCAGTACAGGAGCAGCCGGTACAGACGGAGCCGGTAGCCGAAGTTGCTAACACGGCAGCTGAAGAGCCTGTACAGGAAGAAACCGTAGGCGCAGAGGTAAAAGAAACTGCCAAAGATGACAATTCCGTTTTCCTTGAGGAATTGGAAAAAACATTCAAAAAAATCAGAAGGGGTCAGTTTGTTACCGGCGTTGTGGTACAGGTTTCCGATGACGAAGTCTGTGTGAACATTGGCTACAAGTCTGACGGCATCATCAAGAAGGAAGACTGCACGGCTGACGGCAACGTCTCCCCCGCTGAGCTCTTCAAGATCGGCGACGAGGTCGAGGCTGAGGTTATCACCTTAAACGACGGCCAGGGCAACGTTTCCCTTTCCAGAAAGAAGATCGAAAGCCAGCTCAAGTGGAAGGCTCTCGTTGAAGAGATCGACACGGACGAGATTTATACCGTTAAGGTCACCAAGATCACCAAGGGCGGCGTACTCACAAAGCTCGATGGCTATGATGCGTTCATCCCCGCTTCTCAGCTCTCTTTAAGATATGTTGAGAACTTAGACGTATTCGCAGGTCAGGATCTTGAGGTTAAGATAATCGACATCGACAAGCGTCAGAAGCGCTTTGTCCTCTCTCACAAGGTCGTTTTACAGCTCCAGAAGGAAGCGGCTGAAAAGCAGCTGTTTGATTCCCTCGAAAAGGGCGCTGTTGTTAAGGGCGTTGTTAAGAGAATAACTGACTTCGGTGCATTCGTAGATATCGGCGGCATCGACGGTCTGCTCCACATAACCGACATCAGCTGGACGAGAATAAAGACTCCCAAGGATGTCCTCTCTGAAAATCAGGAGATCGAGGTCAAGATATTAAACGTCGATCCCGAGAAGAAGAAGGTCTCCCTTGGCTACAAGCAGCTCCAGCCCAAGCCCTGGGATCTCGCTCCCGAGAAGTATCACGTCGGCGATACCGTTACCGGTAAGGTCGTAAGGATCGCTCCCTTCGGCGCGTTTGTCGAGCTTGAGCCCACTATCGACGGCCTCGTTCACATCTCTCAGGTCTCCAACAGAAGAGTTGAGAAGGTTGAGGATGTACTCGCTCAGGGTCAGGAAGTTACCGCAAAGGTTCTTGAAGTCAACGCTGAGAAGAAGAGAATCTCCCTCTCCATCCGCGCGCTTTTAGCAGATCAGAAGCCCGCTGTTGAGGAGAAGGAAGAGGATGCTCGCGAGGAAAGAAGAGAGCGCCCCAACAGAAGAAGAGACAGAGACGCGGAGAAGATCGACTACACGATTCCTCCGGTTGAAGAAGCTAAGACTTCTCTCGCTGACATCTTCAACGCTATTAAGGACTGATAACCTTAACCGAAATTTACCAAAACACATTACGGACGTCCACACGGGCGTCCGTTTAATTTATAGACAAAGTCATTGCCTTGATTATGAAAATACCAGGCTGTCAATTATTTCCTGTTTGACTTTGGCTAAGTTCTCTAATCCGTCCTTGTGTATTAGCGAATCCAAGGCAAATATCACTCAACAGAAATTTGATTTTTCGTCATTTTTCAAGCGAGGCGAATGAGGCGTACTTTGAGTACGTCGATTGAGGCGAGTCAAAATTGAGTTCCCAAAAAGGTGGTAGCTTTAGCGTGCCTTTTTGGGATAGAGGAGCAGCAGCGTTATTAGTCGTTGCAATCGCGTTTACGCGAGTGCATGACAATATCGCTTGCTGCGACGAAGGCGGAAGGGCATGGCTTTTTGGCAGTCTGGGCTTATTATCCGCTTGACAATCGCAAGTTTTCTAATTAAAATAATCGATAACAGAAGTTTTTATTTTTATATACAAGGAGACCACCATGAAAAGACCGTTTGTCACTCTTGAAAAGGCTCGTGAGATAGCGGAGCAATATCCCACTCCCTTTCACATTTACGATGAAGCGGGAATGCGTGAAAACGCCCGCAGATTGAAAAAAGCCTTCTCCTGGAATAAGGGCTTTAGGGAATATTTCGCCGTAAAGGCCGAGCCTAACCCCGTAATAAT
>CAKROK010000048.1 GCA_934373295.1 uncultured Christensenellaceae bacterium
CCGCAAAAACTAAGCCCGCCCCCGCCCCTTGCGGGGCGGCGGGCGGCCACTTTCAAGCGTGAAACGGCATCCGCCGTTTCACGCTTGAAAGCTGCGCCGCGCCTTGTCGATAAGCTCGCTTTATAATCGCAGCGTATTCCTTTGCCTTATGTATAATCACCATTTTTCAGCTCTTCTGCCATCCTCATGACGTCCGCCCTCCTCGCGATCCCCTCGCAAAAGGCGGTCGCGCCGCCCGCGGCAGTGCCTAAAAGCTGTGCATAGGCGACATCCCTCGTCTGGATATATCCCGCCAAAAACCCCGCGACCATCGAATCTCCTGCGCCGACGGAGTTTTTAAGCTCGCCGTGAGCCACGCCCATGTGATAGACTTTTCCGTCCTGCGCCGCGAGTATCGAGCCGTCCCGACCCATGGAAACGAGCACGTTTTTCGCGCCCATTTCCCGCAGCTCACTCGCCGCCTGCTCGACTTCGCCGCGGCTCTTGGGCGCGTCTTCAAATATCTCGCCCAGCTCGTCCGCGTTGGGCTTTATTAGAAACGGATGGTATTTGAGCGCGCTTTTAAGGCGTTTTCCTCCCGTATCCACGGTGAAATTTATCCCCCTGCCGTCAATCTCGGTCATTATCCGCTCGTATATGTCCTCGGGGACGCTTTTGGGCACGCTCCCCGAAAGCACGAGGTGATCTCCCTTTTTAATCCCGTTCAACTTTGAAAACAGCTCGTCAATATCGCCCTTTGAAATCTCCGGCCCGTCCGAATTAATCTCAGTCTCATCGCCGCATTTCAGCTTTATGTTTATGCGCGTAAGTCCGTCTTTTAGGCATATAAAGTCAGTGGGTATGCCGCCTTGCGCCAGTCCCTCCTCTATCGCCCTTCCGGTAAACCCCGCGATAAACCCCAGCGCGCACGTCCTTATGCCCAGCTCGTTTAACATGACGGACACGTTTATGCCCTTTCCTCCGAAAACTATGCTCTGCGCGTTTGCCCTATTAAGCCCACCCTGCTTTAGCTCACTTAAAAAAACCACATGGTCTATCGCCGGGTTTAAAGTCAATGTGTATATCAAAGCGCGTCCTCCTTTATTTCTTCTCGCGGATTATTATTGCCCTATCCGCCCGTTTTATGAAGCTCAAAGGAGAACGCATGATATTATTTTTCCACTGCCGAAATACGTTTTTTAACAATTTCATTAGACGTCAGATTGTCTAAAATGCCTGATTTTTCGTCATTTATTTGTACGGCTTCGGCTCATCCGTCCTTCCGAAAATGTAATCCGTGGATACGCCGTAATGATCTGCGAGCATACAAATAAACCTTGCGGGGATGTCCCGCTTGCCCAACTCATAATTGCTGTATACGCGCTGGTCGATGCCCAAAAGCGCCGCAATTTCCTTCTGTCTATAGTCTCCGTCCTCGCGCAGATCTCTAAGTCTCTTCAAGTACATAAACTCACCTCACGGTCAGTATATGTACTATCGTTTGATTGTATTGATTTTACCATCATTTGATAGTAAAATTATATTGAGGTGATTTACATATGATGAACAAATCCGATCACAACGCCGCGCTTTTAAGCGAGACGGAAAAACTTAACGATATGGCAAACGAGCGCATAATATCGGGCAGGCCGCTCTGCGATGATGAGCTTATAGCCCAAAAGAGGCTGGTCGAAAGCCTCATCGCGAATGAAGAGCCCTCTCAAAGCACCGATATTTCCCCGGATTCGGAGCACCTCGAGCCGTGAAGCTCGATACCCCTTTGCGGCGCAAGCGCTATGAACTGCGCAACCTCGCGCGTTATCAGCTCGCCCGGCGCGGCTATCGGTATGCCCGGCGGATATGCGAATACGTTTTCCGCGCAGATCTTCCCCTCGCAGTCCAGCGCGCTAATATGCCTTGATTTTCTAAACGCCGCCGCGTACATGGGCATTTGCTGCGCCGCCGCTGGTATGCGCATTATCGGCTCGGGGGCTTTTTTGCTCAATCGACCGTCAATTTCGATGAGCGCCGCGGATAGCCTTTCAAAGCTCTGAGCATCGTCGCACACCGTCGTTATGAGCACGGCGTAATCGGCATACGCCATCTCTATCTCTATTTTAAACTCATCGCGCAGTATCTTGGAAAGCTGCGTTCCGTTTACGTCTGCGCGCGAGCAATCAACGACTATCCTCGACGGATCGTCGTAATGCTTTATTTTAAGCGTTTTTAGCCGCGTGCTTTCATAAAACCGCCGCAGATTTTCATTCAGCTCATAAAAAAGCTCTTTCGATCCATCCTCCATAACGCGCACACATTCATCTATCGCCGCCATCAATATATAACTCGGGCTGGTCGTCTCGTATATGCTGAGCGCATATGCGCAAAGCTCCTCGTCCGCGTTTTTGCCCGTCGCCAAAAGTGCGCATTGCGTGAGCGCGGGCAATGTCTTATGCAGGCTCATTATGACGTAATCTGCGCCCTGTCTTACGGGATTTTGCGGAAAGCCCGCGTCAAAGCCGAAATGCGCCCCGTGCGCCGCATCCACAATCAACGGAACATCCTTTTCAAGGCATATTTGGGCGATTTTTTGTATATCGCTGACCACTCCCTCAAACGTGGGGGAGGTTATGAACACGGCGGTCACGTCGCCGTGTTCCTCAAGCGCGGTTTTTACATCCTCCGGCGAAATTTCACCCATTATGCCCGTTTCGTCCGTCTTTGGATACAGATAGCTCGTCTCCAGCCGGTTTATCACAGCCGCGTTATATGCGGATTTATGGCAGTTTCTGCTCATGAGCAGCCTGCCCTTGCCCCGCGTCGCCGCCGTCACAGCCGCCAAAATGCCCGCGCTCGAGCCGTTCACGAGCGGATAGCACCTATGCGCGCCGTAAAGTGCCGCCGCTCTTTTCGACGTATCTAAAAGCACGCCGCCCATGTCGTGGAGGTTGTCAAAGCCCTCTATCTCCGTTATGTCGATCTCCACGGGCAGACCGTTTAAAAATTCCGCATTTCTCTTATGCCCGGGCATGTGCATGGGCAGATAGCCCTCTTTCCCGTGCCGTTTCAGCTTTTCATAAAGCCCGTCATTTCCGCTCATCCGCATTTTCTCCGTCTATAAAACAGGAGCTTTTTAAAAGCCCCTTTGTTGTTTGCTAACCCATTCTACCTTTGGTTATATTCGTTCATCGCCTTGTCCACCCCCTCCGAGACTATCACCTCCACGGCCTTCGCCGCGCGGGTACACGCCTCCTCGAGCGTCTTTTTATCGTTCCCCTTGAGCTTTTGGAGGACGTAATCCGCAAGCTGCATATAGGGCGGATTTTTGCCTATGCCTATCCTCACACGCGCAAAGCCGTATGTCTTTAACGCGGCGACTATGGAGCGCATTCCGTTGTGCGTCCCCGCGCTGCCCGACGGGCGTATGCGCAGCTTGCCCGCGTCCAGGTCGATGTCGTCATAAAGCACGATGATGTCCTTCGGATCCGGCTTATAGAAGCGGTACGCCTCGATAACGCTGTCCCCCGAGAGGTTCATGTATGTCGCAGGCTTCAATAACACGACCTTTTTGCCGTTTATCGTCCCCTCCGCGACGTTTCCCTTAAACCTCTTTTTATTAAAGCGCAGACCGTTTCGCTTCGCGAGCTCGTCTATCGCCATAAAGCCCATGTTGTGCCGCGTGTTCTTGTATTTTAAGCCTATGTTTCCCAGTCCTACTATGAGATACATCTTTACTTCTCTTTCTTCTGATTCTTATATCTGCCCTTTGCCCAGCCGGGGAGCACCGTCTCCCGTGCGCGCGCTATGAGCAGGCTGTCCGCGGGCACGTCCTTTGTGACCGTCGCTCCCGCGGCGATATAGCTGCCCTCGCCGACCTCAACGGGTGCGATAAGGTTTGTATTGCAGCCTATAAACGCGCCGTCGCCCACCTTGCTCCTCGCCTTTTTCTGCCCGTCATAGTTCACGAACACCACGCCGCAGCCGACGTTTATGTTCTCTCCCATGTCGCCGTCGCCAATATACGTCAAATGAGAGACCTTCGTGCCGTTGCCTATATTGGAGTTTTTGACCTCCACAAAGTCGCCTATGCGGCAATTTTCGCCGATTTTAGAGCCGGGGCGCAGATATGCATACGGACCGACCTGCGTATACGCGCCCACAACGCTGTCTATGAGCACGGAGTTCTGCACGCTCGCGTCTTTGCCAACATGCGAGTTCACGATCCTGCTGCCCTGATATATCACCGCGCCCTCGTCGATGACGCTTTTTCCCTCTATCACCACGCCGGGGTAAATCACCGCGTCGCGGGCTATTCTCACATCCGCGTCGATATAGCAGCTTTCCGGATCTATCATGGTCACGCCGTTCAGCATATGCGCGTCGTTTATGCGCTCTCTCAATATCTTCGCACATGCGGCGAGCTGGCGCTTATCGTTCACGCCCTCGCCCTCGGTATAGTCCTCCAGCGGGAGCGCGCCCACCTTTGCGCCCTCATTTCTTATAAGCTCGATGGTGTCGGTCAGGTAGTATTCGCCGTTTTTGTTATTGGGCGTGAGCTTTTCGAGATTTCTCAGCAGCGCCGCCGTCTCAAAGCAGTATACGGAGATATTGACCTCGTTTATCGCGCGCTGGGCGTCCGTCGCGTCCTTATGCTCTATTATTCCCTTTACACCGCCCATATCGTCGCGCAGTATGCGTCCGTAGCCGGTAGGGTCGGGGAGTATCGCCGTCAATATCATAGCGCCGTAACGGCCGTTTTGCGTATATTCGCAAAGTCTCTTTATGGAATCCGCACGCATGAGCGGCATATCCCCCGCGAGCACGACCACATAGTCGCTCCCGCTTTCGATTATCTGCTGCTTTGCGCATAATACGGCGTGTCCCGTGCCCTTTCTCTCCTGCTGGAGAGCATAGCTGCACCTATCTCCGAAATAGTCGGGAAGAGCGCTGCCGCCGCTTCCGTATACGACGATGGGGCGCTTACCCGTGGCGTCCACCGCCGCGCGCGCTACCCACTCGCACATGGGCAGGCCCGCCGCCCTGTTCAAAACCTTGGGCGTGGAGGATTTCATCCTCGTTCCCTCGCCCGCCGCCAATATCAAAACACTGCAATTCATGAAAAAAGCTCTCCTTTTATTTCGCGTTATACGGAGGAAAGACCGTCAACTCGCCGTTTTCCTCATAAAGCATATCGTTTTTAACCTCATCCGTCGCGATAAACGCCGCGCGCAGCACGTCCTCAAACGCATTTTTCGAAAAGCGGCTGCCCAGCGCGCCGCAGACCATGTCGGAGTGCAAAAGCCGCTCACGCAGCGCGATAAAGCTCTTTAAAACCGCCTCGGCATGGTCAAACGCCATATCGCCGTCGCACGTCACGTCAAAAACGCGGGCGGGCTGCTTTTGAGAGTAGTCGGCGGTCTCATCCGCCGCAAGCTCTATAACATTATCCTGCCCTTTAAGCTGCATTATATAATGCGTCTTTATCGCGTCGTCCTGTCTCGTCTTATTCTCCTCAAACCGTGCGACTTCATACCATCCCGCGGATGCGGCATCGTCCCCCGCGTGCGCAGTCACGTCGCGGACGTTCGTAAGGGCGATGTACTCCGGCGTTATTACGCGCTGGCGCGGGTCCCTTTCCGGCTCGGACAACACGCAGTGCAAAAACGCCTCCATGCCCGATATGCCCGTTTCCTCCAAAAGCTCCCTGCCCACGGCGGTCTCGAGATCTTCATCCTTATTCAAAAATCCGCCGGGCAGCGCCATATCCCCCTTATAGGGGAAGCCGCCCCGCCTTATCAGCAGGAGCTTCATCGCGCGCGCGTTTTCGTCAAACGCATACACCGCAAGATCGACCGTCACCGCAGGATTGGGATAGTACTTCGTCGGGTCATACGCCGCGATATACGCCGCCTCCTCCGCTGTTTTGGGAACATACTTTTTCATATCAGCTTATCACCTCTTCAATAACGCCGCCGCCCAGACATTCCTCGCCGTCATACAGCACGGCGAACTGCCCGGGGGTGAGCGCCCTCTGCTTTTCGTCAAACTCTATAAACACCCGCTCGCCCTCGATATGCGCCGTACACGGCTGATCGGGCTGGCGATACCTCGCCTTGCAGCAAAGGTGCTTTTCCCTCCAATCGGGCGGGTTAATGAAGTTAAATCTCTCCGTCCTGAGTGCGCGGGAGTAAAGTTCGGGCGAATCCGCGCCCTGCTCTACATATAATATGTTATTTTCCATATCCTTTTTAACGACGAACCAACGCTCGCACGTCCCTCGTCCGCCGATGTTAAGGCCGCGCCGCTGACCTAATGTATAGTACATGAGTCCCTCGTGCTGACCGATATATTCACCGGAAAGCGTGCGCATTTCGCCCTTTTGCGCGGGAAGATACTGCTTTAAAAACTGCCGGAACTTTCTTTCGCCTATAAAGCATATGCCCGTGCTGTCCTTCTTTTTGGCGACGGGTATGCCCGCCTCCTCGGCGATCTTTCTCACCTGCGGCTTTGTCAGATCACCTACGGGGAATATTATCCTGTCTAATTGCTCGCGCGACAACATACATAAAAAATACGTCTGATCCTTATTGCTATCCACACCCTTTAAGAGGTGTATCCCCTCGTTAGAAAGGCGTGCGTAATGCCCCGTCGCCATGTAGTCCGCGCCCGTGGACAGCGCGAAATCCTTAAACGCGGCGAACTTTATCTCCCTGTTGCAGAGTACATCCGGATTGGGCGTGCGTCCGCTCTTGTATTCATTTAAAAAATACGTGAACACCCTGTTCCAGTATTCCTCCGTAAAATTTACGGTATAATAAGGTATGCCGATATGGTCACAGACCGCGCGCACGTCGTCATAATCCTGCGCGGCGGTACACTCGCCCATATCGTCCGTTTCATCCCAGTTTTTCATGAAAATGCCGCACACGTCATAGCCCTGCTCCTTTAGCAAAAGCGCGCTCACGGCGGAATCCACCCCGCCGGACATGCCCACGGCGACTCTTTCAGGCATATTTAACGCCTCCGATTTCGTTCATATATAATCGTATTCATTATATTATCTCGCCGCGGGAAAGTCAAATTATCGCGTGTTTCGATGAAGTTTCTTTTTGTGTATGTCTTACGTAAAATGAATAAAAAGGTTTCTTTGCTTCGCAAAGCTCCAAAATGATGTGCAAATCAACCGTTTGAGCATATGACATTATTCAGATTGAATATCCAACTTTGCAATTTTTCTCTGAAAACCGTGGTTTTCTTAACTTTCCCATAAGGAGGCAGTGCGCCTGACGGCGCAAGTAATATGTAAGAACTAATAGTGAAAAACTGGGAAGTGTGCGGAGAGTGGAGTTAGTGCGCTTGAGTTAAGTGGGGTGGTTCATCAATTCAAGAAAAAGGTTGCTTTGCTTCGCAAAGCTCCATTATATATGCGCGCGGCGCAGGTTTTTGCGGCTTTGCCGCAAAAACTAAGCCCGCCTTCGTCGGCAAGCTCGCTTTATAATCGAGGGGCAAGAGGAATGACTTGCTTATGATCCATCGCGTTCGGCGAATAGCCGAGCCGAGCGCGATACCTATAATTTCGTGCGTAAAAAACAGCAACAAAAAGTAGCCGCCAAATCGCAACTTCGGACGGCTATTTTTAGTAGCGTATAAGGGGTTGACCGTCTATCGGCAACGTCCTTACTTATGTTTATTATATTATGCAAACTCCGTAAAGTCAACCCACAAAAATCGGGCGGCTGTGCCGTTTTTCGACAAACTTATTGACTTATCCGCTATATGTAGTATAATACAATTGTATATTTTTTGGACTAACACAGGATTATTATATGTATACTAACGTTTTAGATTTTCTCGACGACAGCGTCCGCCGTTTTCCCGAAAAAACCGCACTTACGGACAGCACTGCCGAAGTAACTTACCGCGAGCTTGACGAACGCTCAAGCGCCGTCGCGAGCGCGCTCATATCACAGCTCCACGAGACGAATGTTCCCGTGGTCGTGTTCATCGACCGCAGCGTCGAATGCATCATATCCTTTATGGGCGTGGTAAAGGGCGGCTGCTTTTACGTCCCCATCGACAGAAAGCTCCCTCTCGAGAGGATACGCCTCATATTCGATACGCTCGACCCCCGCGCCGTTATCACATCCGCGGGCGACGAGGCCATTCTCGATGCGCTTTCATATACCGGCGCAAGCGTCGCATACTCCGACGCGGCTGCTCATCGCATATATGCCGATGAGATTTCGGCGATACGCGCCGCGGCCATCGATACTGACCCGCTCTATGCCATATTTACATCCGGCTCGACGGGCGTGCCCAAGGGCGTATTGGTCTGCCATCGCTCTGTTATAGACCTCATCGAGCGCTTTTATGAGACATTCGACTTTGATGAAAACCGCGTATTCGGCAATCAGGCTCCCTTTGATTTCGACGTCTCCGTGAAGGATATATACTCCACGCTGCGCTGCGGCGGCCGGCTGCATGTCATCCCGCAGGCGTTCTTCTCCTTCCCCGGAAAGCTCATCGACTGCATAAACGAGCAAAAGATAAACACCGCCATCTGGGCGACGGCAGCTCTGCGCATAGTCGAAAACTTGAAGGCGCTTGAAAAGAATCTACCCGAGACGCTTAAAACGGTCATGTTCTCAGGCGAGGTCATGCCCAATAAGGTGCTCAACTACTGGAGAAACAAGCTCCCCGACGTCACCTACGTCAACCTCTACGGCCCGACGGAGATCACCTGTAACTGTTCCTATTATATCGCAGACCGCCCCTTTGCTGACGACGATACCCTCCCCATAGGCGTACCTTTCCGCAACACGGATATCCTCCTGTTGGACGGCGATAAGCTGATAACCGAGCCGGACACCGTGGGCGAGCTTTGCGTGCGCGGGACCTCCCTCGCGCTGGGCTATTATAACAATCCCGAAAAAACCGCAGAGGCATTCTGTCAAAATCCGCTTAACAAGGCATATCCCGAGCGCATCTACCGCACGGGCGACCTCGTGCGCCGCGATAAAGAGGGCCTGCTATACTTTGTCTCCCGCAAGGACCATCAGATAAAGCACATGGGCCACAGGATTGAGCTGGGCGAAATTGAAGTCGCGGTGAACGCGCTGCCCTTCATAGACGCGGCCTGCTGCATCTACGACCAAAACGAGGAAAAAATAGTGCTGTTCTATCAGTCGGCGCAGGAATGCCGCCGCGATATCGCCAAAGAGACGGGAAAGACACTGCCTAAGTACATGCTGCCCAACAAGTACATGCACTTTACCGAGCTGCCCCTCACCAAAAACGCGAAGATAGACAGGGTCTTCCTCAAAAAAGAGTATTTATCATGATAAAAATAACAGACCCCGCGCATTTCGCCGCTATCGTAAAGGACTTTCAAAAGCAGCACCCTAAGGCGGCTACGAATTGCTTTTTGATGCCTGCGGAGATATCCTCTCTCGCAGCGGGCGGCAAAATCGCCGTACTGCCGCAGGATGACGCGCTTCTCGTATTATGCGAGCGCCCCGGCTATTACAACATTTATTATTACATCGCCCAGGACGCTCAATCGCCCGATTTTTCACAGGCTCTCGCCGCGGCGGGCGAAAACGAGGTTCTCATAGACGTCGTCGTGCCTAAGCGCCTTCAGGATAAGACCGACCCCGTCCTCCAGAGAATGCTGGATGCGGGTGCGATAAAGCCGTATAAGAGCTATATGCGCATGAGCTATCCGTTAGCGGGTAAGACGACTGCGGACTATAACTGGCTCCTGCCCGAGGGCTACCGTCTCGCCGAGACGCTGCCTGACCCTAATTCCATACTCGACCTATGGAAGCTCTCGCTCGACGAAAAAAGCACGCCTCTGCCCGAGCCGGATATGATAAAGCGCATTTATGATGAAGGTACGCTGTTTTGCATAGTCGACCAAACGGGCGAGCTCGCCTGTGCGGCCATGCTGAACGTAGAGGGCAACCACGCGCTGATACAGCACATTTCTGTATCAAAATTGCATAAACGCAATGGGCTTGCGCTGTGCGCGATGAAAATGTGCGTCGGTCTGGCTGTCAAGCTGGGCGTAAAGACGCTCCGCCTTTGGGTAGACAGGGCCAACTACCCTGCAATTGCGCTGCACGAAAAGACCGGCTTCACGCAGGACGGCATGATTTGCTATCAATATATGATCGAAAGGAAATAGAATAATGAAAGAACAGCTTTTGGAGATTTTAGATGATTTACGCCCCGATATCGACTTTGAGTCGGAAACTGAGCTCGTCACGAACGGCGTGCTCGATTCGTTCGACATCGTCTCTCTCGTCGCTCAGTTAAACGACGAGTTTGACATCACCATCGGCGTTGACGACCTCGAGCCGGAAAATTTCGATAACATCGACGCCATGATCGCCCTCATAGAGAGCATGAGAGATTAATTTTTTGCCGCAAGTGCGTTATTACTCTAATGCATTTGCGGAATTTGCTTTATTTAAAAAAATCAGTGGGAATATATCACGTCATTTTTAAAGGATTATATTTTCATGACTCTTATTTCACTTGATTTCGCCATATTATTGGCGATAACCGCAGTATTATACTTCATTATACCGCTCAAATACCGATGGATCGTGCTTTTAGCCTCCTCTGCCGCGTTCTTTTTTTACGGCGGCGTTGGCACGGGCTATTTTCTCGTATTCACGATAATATGCATATATCTTATCGCCCTTTGGCTGGATAAGATAAACCGGCTCCAAAGGGAGCATATCGCCGCGCATCCCGATTTAAAGGGCGGGGCAAAGCGCGAATATAAACAGAAAATACGGCATAAAAAGCGGCTCGTGCTTTCGCTCGGGCTGGTCGTATGCTTGGGCTTTCTCGTCTTTTTAAAGTACTTTAACTTCCTGTCGACGCAGGCGTTTTCCATACTCGGGCTGTTCGGCGTTCATGCGGATGCGCCCAAGATCGACCTCGCTCTGCCGCTGGGTATTTCCTTCTATACGCTTCAGGCGACGAGCTACATCATAGACGTATACCGTGAAAAGATCTCTGCGGAGAAAAATATCGCAAAGGTCGCGCTTTTCGTGTCCTTCTTCCCGCAGATAATCCAGGGGCCCATCGGCCGCTTTAACGAGTTAGCTCCTCAGCTTTTTGAGGGACACAGGTTTGATTCCACGCGCGTGCGTCACGGTCTTGAGCTTGCGCTTTGGGGCATAATCAAAAAGCTGACCATAGCGGATTATCTCTCCGTGGTATCCACCGCCGTGTTTGGGCATTATCAGGATTATCAGGGCTTTATGATATTCTTAGGCGCGGTCTTTTACGGCTTTCAGGTCTATGCGGACTTCTCCGGCGGTATGGACATCGTGCGCGGCGCGGCTCAGATATTCGGCGTGGACCTCGCCGTGAACTTCGAGCGCCCGTATTTCGCATGCTCTGTCTCTGAATTCTGGCGCAGATGGCATATCACCCTGGGCGCGTGGATGCGCGATTACTTCTTCTATCCGCTCTCCCTTTCGGGCGCGTTCGCAAAGATGGGTAAAAAGACGCGCAAGGTCTTTGGCAACTACATTGGTAAAAAGCTGCCCACCTTCCTCGCCTCCTTCTTCACGTTCCTGCTCGTGGGCGTGTGGCACGGCTCCAGCTGGAAATACGTCGCATACGGCCTATGGAACAGCGTTATAATCACATCAAGCATACTTTTAGATCCCGTCTATAAAAAGACGGAGGAAAAACTGCGCATAAATACGGAGTGCTTCAGCTGGAAGCTCTTTCAGATACTGCGCACGTTCACTCTCATAAGCATCGGCAGAATATTCTCAAGAGCGACCTCATTAAAGGCGTCTCTGGGAATGCTCAAAAACATGTTTTCATCCTTTAACCCGTGGGTCTTTTGGGATGGAAGCATTCTGAAGCTCGGACTTTCTATGAATGAGCTGCTGCTCGTGCTGTTCGTGCTCATAGTGGTGCTCGTAGTCAGTCTCATGCAGGAAAATGGCATAAAGCTGCGTCAAAAGCTGGATGAACAGAACATACTGTTCAGATGGCTGTTTATAATCGGCGCGGTAGTGTTCGTGCTCATATTCGGAAGATACGGCGGGGATTTCACCGCTGCAAACTTCGTCTATCAGCAATTTTAACGGATAGGAGGGATGACTGATGAATAAAAAATTCAAGTGGCTCAGAGCAGTGCTCTTTATAGCGCTCGCAGTATGCCTTATCACCGCAATATGCAGCCCGTTTTCCTATCCCAAGAGCTATGTCTCGGAGGACATAGCCGCGTATTTCGACGAGGATGAGAACACCGTCGACGGTCTGCTCGTGGGCACGAGCGTCCTTGCGTATTCATGGCAGCCCACCGTCGCATACGAAAGAAACGGTCAGACCATCTATCAGGCGGGCACGTCCATTCAGGCGTTCGGCGTTTTGCCTGAATACATCGATGCATTGACGTCCACACAGGATATAAAATACCTGATAATAGACATCCACGGTCTGCGCTCCGCCGCCGTAAAGACGAGCGTCGAGCCGGATAACCTCAGAAGGCTGTATAACGACCTGCCGCTGACCAAGGGAAGATACAGCGTTTTAAACGCCTCTCTCGAATACGCCCGCAGAGTCTATGAGTTTTACGGTCAACCTGATGAAGAGGAAGATATAATCGATTTTGACGATATTTCGTGGTATGTTCCATTTTATTCATTCCATAACCGCTGGAAGGACGGGCTGGAAAAAAAGGACTTTGACCTCGCTCCAAACCCGTATAAGGGCGCACTCGAGCACGAAAAGGCGTTTAAAACCTATGACAATACCGAAAATCTTGAATATTGGGACGACGCCCAAAGCTACTCTTTAAACGCCTTCCAGATAGACGAGCTTGACCGACTGTTTGACTATCTGAAAGAAAAGGGCATACCCACGCTGTTCATCTGTACCCCTTCTTTCAACAGTGAAGAGGAAGAAGCCGAGCTGCGCTCCATAATGAGCTATATCGCGCAAAAGGGCTATGACACCATTGATTTCGGCTCGAGGGAGATGCTCGATAAGATGAACATCGACACGGCGGCCGACTTTTGCAACAGCGGTCACTTAAACTCCCGCGGCGGGCGCAAGCTAACCGAGTATATGTCCGATTACCTACGCGATAACGGCTATTACTATGCGGATCACCGCGGCGAAGAGGCATATTCCTCATGGGACGACGCCGCACAGGCCTATAACACCTATTACAGCAAAAACTGGAAAAAGGCGGATGAACAGGCAAAAGAGGATAAGGATTGATTTAATTAAAAGAGCTGCATTTCATCGCAGTTCTTTTTTCATAGACCCTTGTCCCCCTCGACATACTCATGATATAATCAAATCACCCCATTAAGGAGATGCGTTATGAAAAAGATATGCATTATTTTAGCCGCTCTGTTTACATTTTTATCCATTTCCGCCTGTTCAATGGCAAACGACAAGGTCGTGTCCGCTCTGCCCAAATACGACAGCATGGCGGCGTATTCCTCCGGCGATTTTCAGGATTATACCGACTACGCGAAATACAGCTATCACTCCGTTGACGAGAATACGCTCACAGAGACGGGATATTTTAAAAAAATAGCTGATGCCGACATAAGCGATATTTGCGATTATATCGACGATTTTGAGCAATGGGTAGAAAACTGCGGTGGCGAGCTCTTGGAAAAATACGACTTTGACCGCTCTAATATTTCCGCGGGCGATTATTTCTACCTCATCACGAAAGAAGGTCAGCCCATAGGCGAGGGCGCATACGGCAGATTTGACGACTATTCGCTCTATTATTTCGACATGGATGCGCAGACGCTCTACTATTTCCACAACAATATCTGACCTGCCATCAAATATTTTAAAAAAATAAAACGGCGTATTACTCGCAATATTCGACACCATCCGAATAATAATGACAAAACATTGCGTTATTTATTCCGATGGTGTATTTTTTGCACATCATATATGGTATCATATCTATGAGAGAGTTTTATGATGATTGGAGTGATACATTTGTATGCAAAGCACTAAAAAGATGCTCATGTTCGATATTCTGGACATACTTCGAAAGTATTCCGACGAGGAGCATCGATTGAGCCAAAAGGACGTCGAGACGCTGCTCAAAACCGAACATGGGGTATCTGCGGAGAGAAAGACGATAAAGAGAAATCTGACGTGTCTCATAGACGCGGGCTTCCCCATAGAATTTACCGAAAGAGTGCGGAAATTTAAAAACAGCGAAACGGGCGCATATGAGGAGACCGTCCTGCTCACCGAGTTTTACTACGTCCACGAATTCACCAATGCGCAGCTCAGGCTGCTGATAGACAGCGTGGCATTTTCAAATTACATATCGAGCAGCCAAAGCCTCGAGCTTGTCGGCAAGCTGGAAAAGCTATCAAACCGGTATTTTCGCTCACGTGTTCAATATGTAAACGATCTGCCCGCCGATTCCTCCCAGAATAAGCAGCTTTTCCTCACGATAGAGACGCTGGACGAAGCCATATACAGCAACAAGCAGGTCGAATTCACATACAACGAATATCACACCGACAAACAGATGCACCCGCGCGTCAACACGCAGGGCGATGTGCGCAGATACGTCATAAACCCGTATTACATCGCCGCGTCCAACGGAAAATACTACCTCATATGCAACTACGATAAATACGACGGCATATCGAACTACCGCATCGACAGGATAACGGATATAAAGCTGCTTGAAACGCCTATAAAACCCGCAGAAAAGGCGGACGAATTTAAGCACACGCTTAATCTCGCCCGACATATGTCCGAGCACATATACATGTACACCGGAAGCAGCGCCACGGTATGTTTTCGCATGAAAAAAAAGCTCTTAAACGAGATCATGGACTGGTTCGGCAGCGACATAGAATTTTTCGATGAAACGGCAGAGCACGTCAGCGCGAGAGTGTTCGTGAACCTACAGGCCATGAGAAAATGGGCGATGCAGTATGCGGTGGACGTCGAGATACTATCGCCGGAAAGTTTGCGCAAAGAGATCGAACAGGATGTCTGCGCCGCCGCGCAAAACTACAGCTTAAAACAATAACAGGCCGCATATAACAGCGGCCCGTCATCGTAATTTTTATCGATCAAAGCGTATCTAAAAAGCGCACAGCCTCCTTGAACCATCCGCGCATGTAGCTGTACTCCGATACATCGCCCACCATGATGGTCTCCTGCGTACACAGGGACGCGCCGTGGTCGCCCGTGGGGAACATGTGCAGCTCACAGCGCACGTCATTTTCAATGAGCGCGTTTGCAAAGAGAAGCGAATTCACCGCAGGAACGAGGGAATCCGTCTGCGTCGTCCATATGAACGCGGGCGGTGTATTTTTATTCACCTGTTTTTCCATGCTCACCAGCTCTTTAAGCTCCTCGTCATTCTCATTTTCTCCCAAAAGATAGTGCATGGAATTTCCGTGCGTCTTTATTCCCGAGGTTATTACGGGATACGCGAGGACGAGCGCATCGGGGCGGATCGCCTTTGCGTCCAGCCCGGTTATCTCATTAAGGAAGTCGCGGTCGTGAAGCGTGCCTAACGACGCGGCAAGATGCCCGCCCGCGCTCGCTCCGAACAGATACACACGATTGGGGTCGGCGTTCAACTCACACGCATTTTCGCGAATATACGCCATCGCCTTTGAAAGCTGCACGAGCTGCGTGGGGAAGCGCGCCTCGCTCACGCTGTAATAGAGCACGGCGGCGTTATATCCCTCGTTTAAAAACGCAAGCGCGATAGGCTCGGCCTCTCTTTCGCAGACTATGTGATATCCGCCGCCCGGGACTACGAGCATAAAGGGACGCGCGGGGACATCGGGAGCTTCCTTGCCCTGTGTGATGTGCTCCTCCGAGCGGACATAGCAGACGAGCTTCGCGTCAAAGCCGCCATAGCTGAATATTTTTTCAGTAATTTTCATATTAATTCCTTTCCTTCTGACAAGTCTTATTATAAGTATACATCATTTTGGGAATATGCGCACAGATTTTTTATAAATCCATATCGCCCGCAGTCTCCTTCGTTACAGCATTTTTACTTGACACATTTTTATAAACTTGTTATATTGCAGCTATAGGGCAATATCGCCTCAAATGGGAAAAAGAAAGGAAGAAACGAACATGAACCGCAAAGCATTGACTATCTTTATACTCATCGCCGCGCTGATGATATGCGCGTGCGCAAAGGGCGCAGACAGCGCGCCGAATGACGGAGTTTTTGACGAAACCGCCCCGGGCGAGAGCTATGACCTCGCAGGACGCATGGAGAAGTGGTACGAGACCGTGGGCGTCACGGGTGAAAGGATGGATAGCAGCGAAATAGAGAATATCTTTGAGGGAAAAAGCGAGGATGAACAGGCGTATTTAAAAAGCTTTTCACTCACGCGCTTTTCAAACGGCGATATTCTTGCACTAACCTCCGCGCACGACGAGCACCCCGAAAACGACGAGCAGCTTCGAAACGAGCTTGCGCAGGCGCTCACGCAAAATGCGGGCGGCAATTACGAGATAGCGGGCGGGGACGTCTATTGGGCGATAATAGTTTCAAAGGATATCCCGACCGCGCACAAATACTATGAAAACAGCGCGAATGGGATAGCGCCGTAATGATTTTTTATACCTAAGTCAAACGAATACGCTACGATCAAAAAGCGAGCTTGCCGATGAGGCGCGGCGCAGGTTTTTGCGGCCTTCGGCCGCA
>CAKROK010000049.1 GCA_934373295.1 uncultured Christensenellaceae bacterium
GCTGTCGCCGCAAAAACTAAGCCCGCCCAGCCCCGCCCCCCGCCGTTGGCGGGGCGGGGCTGGGCGGGCCACTTTCAAGCGCAAGACGGCTCCCGCCGTCTTGCGCTTGAAAGCTGCGCCGCGTACATATAATGGAGCTTTGCTTTAGCAAAGCAACCTTATTATTCAACATACCCACATATTCACACTATCAAAATCAAGCGCGCAAGCAATCCTTTTTCCTCGCTGTCTCTCCCGCCTTATTTTATATGAAGTATGTGTGAACGTTTGCTATTAGGCGCAATAATCGTCTGCAAAAAATACGAACATTCGACACGTTCCGTATAAAAATAAAAAAATAGCTCGATATTTGCGATTTTGAGGTTGACAAGATTCTGAATTTTCTGTAAATTATGAATGTATCATTTTTCGCTTCGGCGATTAACGCAATTTTTAAAATTTATCAGGAGGATACCTCAAGAAATGGAAAAGTTTTTCAAGATTAAGGAGCGCGGCTCCTCGGTAAAGACGGAGATCATCGCCGGCATTACGACGTTCTTCGCGATGGCGTACATCATCTTCGTTAACCCGAACTATCTCTCTCAGGCCGGTATGGACTTCACGTCCGTCATGGTCGCGACCTGCCTCTCCGCCGGCATCGGCACGCTGCTTACGGGCTTTATGTCCAACACGCCCTTTGCGCAGGCTCCCGGCATGGGTCTTAACGCATTCTTCACGTTCACCGTTTGCTTCGGCATGGGCTACACCTGGCAGCAGGCTCTGACGATAGTTCTCATTTCGGGTATTATCTTCCTTCTCATTGCCATTTCTCCCTTAAGGAGCAAGATCATCTCCTCCATCCCCGCGGGTCTCAAGGCGGCGATCTCCGCAGGTATCGGCCTGTTCATCGCATTCATCGGCGCTATTAACAGCGGCAAGGGCATTATATTCCTGAACGGCGAGACCAACATTACCGGTCTTAACCTCAAGGTTGGAGGTGCTTTGAATGTAGATGCACTTCTCATAATCATCGGTCTTGTCATCACCGCTATCCTTCTCGCTTGGAAGGTCAAGGGCGCGCTCGTTATCGGCATCATCGCTTCTACGGTTATCGGTATCCCCATGGGCGTTACAAAGCTCCCCGAGTCCTTCGGCGCGATGTTCAACAGCGGCATCAAGCTTGATACTTTCTTCCAGCTCGACTTTGCGGGTCTGTTCGGCAGCGGCACGGTCCTCGCGGCGATAACAGCAATTATCTCCTTCTTAATGGTCGATATGTTTGATACGGTCGGTACGCTCATCGGCACCGCAGGCAATGCGGGCATGCTCGATGAGGAGGGTAACCTCCCCGGCGGTGACAGAGCGCTCATCGCGGACGCTATCGCGACCTGCGTAGGCGCTTGCCTCGGTACTTCCACTGTTACTACCTTCGTTGAGTCCTCCACGGGCATCTCCGAGGGCGGCAGAACGGGCCTTACTTCCGTTGTAGTAGCGATCCTCTTCTTCATCGCTATTATCCTTGCGCCTGTCGCACATATCATCCCCGGTGCTGCGACTGCGCCCGCGCTCATCATCGTCGGCGTATTCATGATCGGCAACGTTACTAAGGTCGATTGGAAGGACATCGAGATCGCGATCCCTGCGTTCCTCACCATGTTCATGATGATAGCGGCTTACTCCATCTCCGATGGTATCGCATTTGGTATAATTTCCTATGTTATCATCAAGCTCTGCCGCGGCAAGGTCAAGGAGATCCCCGTACTCATGTACTTCATCTCCGCGCTGTTCATACTCAAGTACATCCTTTCGTAACAGCGAATTACTACTGAAATTTAAGGCTTGCAGTTTTTCTGCAAGCCTTTTTTTATGCAGTATGATTTTTATGTGGCATACCATATAGTTCGATATATTCCGAATGATAAATAATTCCAATGGGATTTATACGGGTTAAATGGCGAATATAACTTGACAATATGCATCATCTCGTTTACAATATTTGTGTTAGGTTCTTTGCGACTGACGGAAAAATGTGGAGCACCACAATGGAACAAAGAACATCCTTATGCCGACCGTCTGGGCACACTTTTTCGCAGAGAACAGGTGTGCCCTTTTTATGTTTTTTGAGTATTGTTTGGAGGTTTTCTTATGAAAAAAGTTGCAGTCATAATGGGCAGCGACAGCGATCTGCCCGTGGTTGAAAAGGCGATAAACACTTTAAAGGAGCTCATGTTGCCCTATGAGGTGCATGTGTTTTCCGCGCACAGGACGCCGCTCGAGGCGAAGGAGTTTGCCTGCGGCGCGAGAGAGCGCGGCATCGGCGTGATAATAGCCGCGGCGGGCATGGCGGCGCACCTCGCGGGCGCTATCGCGGCGAATACGACGCTTCCCGTAATAGGCATTCCCATTAAATCCGCGAATTTGGGCGGAATGGAGGCGCTTTTATCCACCGTGCAGATGCCCTCCGGCATACCCGTGGCGACGGTCGCGATAGACGGCGCTGCGAACGCGGCGATACTTGCGGCGCAGATACTCGCCGTCGAGGATGAGGCGATAGAGGAAAGACTGCGCGTGAAAAGGGCGGCGGATACGGCGAAGGTGCTTTCCAAAAACGCAGCTATAGAAGATAGATTCAATAAATAATTTTTAAGCATATACGGAGGATCATTGCAATGGAAAAAAGAGAACAGATGTATGAGGGCAAGGCGAAAAAGGTCTTTAAGACGGACGATGAAAACTACTGCATAGTGGCATATAAGGACGACGCGACTGCGTTCAACGGGCTTAAAAAGGGCACGATAGCGGGAAAGGGCGTCGTGAATAACCGCATGAGCAACTTCTTAATGAAGAAGCTAAGCGAGGAGGCGGGCATCCCCACGCACTTTGTGGAGGAGCTTTCCGACCGTGAGACGCTCGTAAAGAGGGTCAAAATAGTCCCGCTCGAGGTCATCGTGAGGAACATCGCCGCCGGTTCGTTCTCAAAGCGCTTTGGCGTGAAGGAGGGTACGAAGCTTTTACGCCCCACGCTGGAGTTCTGCTATAAGGACGACGATCTGGGCGATCCCATGGCGAACAGCTATCACATAGTCGCGTGCGGCTGGGCGACGGAGCAGGAGCTTGAGACGATAACGGATTATACCTTCAAGATAAACGACTATCTCAAAAAGTTCTTTGCGTCCGTGGGCGTGGATCTCGTCGACTTCAAGCTCGAGTTCGGCAAAACGCCCGACGGAACGATCGTCTTAGCCGATGAGATATCCCCCGATACCTGCCGCTTCTGGGACGCAAAGACCCACGAAAAGCTGGATAAGGACCGCTTCAGGAGGGATCTCGGCAACGTCGAGGGCGCCTATGAAGAGATGATGAGAAGAGTCTTCGGAGAGTGATAATGGCGGGTTTACATGAGGAATGCGGCGTCTTCGGTATGTTTTCACAGCATACCGAGGACTTAGCGACAATGGCATATTACGGACTCTATGCGCTTCAGCACAGAGGACAGGAGAGCTGCGGCATCGTGGTGAACGATGACGGGCTCTTTTCGTCTTATAAAAATGTAGGACTTGTGGGCGACGTTTTCACGCGCGAGCATTTAGCGGAGCTGGGGCTGGGGAACATGGTCGCGGCGCACGTGCGCTACGGCACGACGGGTACGGACAGGCGGCTCAACGCGCAGCCCATCGTCGTCAACCACATAAAGGGCAGGATGGCGCTCGCGCATAACGGAAACCTCACAAACTCGTTCGAGCTGAGGAGCGAGCTTGAGCTTGAAGGCTCGATATTCCACACGACGAGCGACACAGAGGTCATATCATATATGATAACAAAGGCGCGCCTCACGGAGCCGTCAATCGAGGCGGCGGTCAATAAGGCGATGGATAGGCTGGAGGGCGCGTATTCGCTCGTGATAATGTCTCCCTCAAAGCTCATCGCGGCGCGGGACAGCCATGGCTTCAGGCCGCTGTGCTACGGCGTGAAAAAGGACGGAACATACGTCGTGGCGAGTGAATCCTGTGCGCTCGACGCAGTGGGCGCGACGCTCATTCGCGATATCGAGCCGGGCGAGATTCTCGTCATAAGCAAAAAAGGCGTGTATTCCATAACAGATCACTGTAAAAAGTGTGGTAGGTCGCTGTGCGTGTTTGAATACATCTACTTTGCGCGGCCGGACAGCACGATTGACGGCTGTTCCGTTCACGAGGCGAGGCGGCGCGCGGGCAGGTTTTTGGCGAAGGAGCATCCCGTCGAGGCGGACGTCGTGATAGGCGTGCCCGATTCCGGGTTAGACGCGGCGGTGGGATATTCCGAGGAATCGGGAATCCCCTATAGAATAGGACTTTTGAAGAATAAATACATAGGCAGGACGTTCATATCCCCCGGTCAAAAGACGAGGGAGGATCTCGTCAGGATAAAGCTCAACCCCGTAAAGAGCGTGCTCGAGGGAAAGCGCGTGGTCATGATAGACGATTCGATAGTGCGCGGCACGACCTGCGCGAGGATAGTCCGCCTGCTGCGTGAGGCGGGCGCAAAGGAGGTCCACTTCCGCGTATCCGCGCCCCCGTTTATCGGCCCGTGCTTTTACGGAACGGACATCGATTCAAAGGAGATGCTCATAGCGTCCAACCACACGATAGACGAGATAGCCAAAAAGATAGGCGTGGACAGCCTCGGGTATTTGAGCCTTGAGGACGTGAAGCTGCTGTGCGGCGAGGAAAATAAGGACGGCTTCTGCACGGCGTGCTTTGACGAAAAGTACCCCACGGCCGTACCCAACGACACGAGAAAGAACAGATTTGAGCTGAAGATAAGCGAGAGGCTAAAGGAGAAAGACGAATGAAGAGCTACAGCGAGCGTTATAAAGAGGCAGGAGTGGACATAACCGCGGGATACAGGGCGGTCGAGCTGATGAAAAGCCACATCGCGCGGACGATCACCGCAGGGGCGATGTCCGATATAGGCGGCTTCGGCGGCCTTTTCGAGCTTGACCTCGAGGGTATAAAAAAGCCCGTTTTAGTCTCCGGCACGGACGGCGTAGGCACGAAGCTCAAGCTGGCGTTTTTGATGGATAAGCACGACACCGTGGGCATCGACTGCGTGGCGATGTGCGTAAACGACGTGATATGCACGGGCGCAAAGCCGCTTTTCTTCTTAGATTACATCGCCTGCGGAAAAAACGTCCCCGAGAGGATAGAGCAGATAGTTTCGGGCGTGTGCGAGGGCTGCGTGCAGTCGGGCGCGGCGCTCACGGGTGGAGAGACCGCCGAAATGCCCGGCTTTTATCCGGAGGATGAATACGACCTCGCGGGCTTCTGCGTGGGCGTGGTCGATAAGGATAAGGTGATAGACAATAAGCGCATGGAGCAGGGGGACGTGATTATCGCGCTGCCCTCGAGCGGCGTACACTCAAACGGCTTTTCCCTCGTGAGAAAGGTCTTTGACGTGGAAAATAGCGACATCAAAGCGCCCGTCGCGGCGCTCGGCAATAAGAGCATAGGCGAGACGCTGCTAACGCCCACCAAGATATACGTAAAGCCCATTTTGAAGCTCCTGGAAAACGCGGATATAAAGGGAATATCGCATATAACGGGCGGCGGATTTTATGAGAACATCCCGCGCAGCATCCCCGCGGGACTCACGGCGGAGATAGATAAAAAGTCGGTCAGAGTTCTGCCCATATTCGACATCATCGCGAGGACGGCGGATATCCCCGAGCGCGATATGTATAACACGTTCAACATGGGCGTGGGCATGAGCATAGTCGTGGCTAAGGATGACGCACAAAAGGCGCTCGACCTGCTTGCGGACGAGGGAGCATACGCGATAGGGCAGATAGCCAAGGGCGAGGACAAGATCGTCATTTTATAGGAGAGAACATGAAAAAGGCAAACATAGCCGTGCTCGTTTCGGGCGGCGGGACGAACCTTCAGGCGCTCATAGACGCGCAGTCCGCCGGGATAATAAACAGCGGGGAAATCAAGCTCGTGATTTCGAACAACCCTAACGCATATGCGCTCGAGCGCGCGAAAAACGCGGGGATATCCGCCGCGGTCGTGACTAAAAAGCAGTATGCGGACGGCTTTGAGGAGGCTATCGACGAGTATCTTAAAAAATTCGATATAGACCTCATAGTTTTAGCGGGATTTATGAGCATACTTTCCGAAAAATTCACTAAAGAGCACGACGGGCGCATTTTAAACGTGCATCCATCGCTCATACCCTCCTTTTGCGGAAAGGGCTTTTACGGGCTAAGGGTGCATGAGGCGGCGCTCGAATACGGCGTGAAGGTGACGGGCGCGACGGTGCATTTCGTGAACGAGATACCGGACGGCGGAAGGATAATCGCCCAAAAGGCGGTATATATTGAAGAAAACGACACGCCAGAGACGCTCCAAAAAAGAGTCATGGAGCAGGCGGAGTGGATAATACTCCCCCAAGCGGTGGAGACGGTTTCAGCTCAGATAATCAAGGAGAACATAAAATGAACGTATACGAGACAAATGACATTTCAAAATACATTTGCAAAAATCCATATGTCGGCAGAGGAATAATAGTGGGCAAATCCGCGGACGGAAAGCACGCCGTGACCGCCTATTTCATAATGGGCAGGAGCGTGAACAGCCGCAACAGGATATTTATAGAAAAGGGGGAGGACGTCGTCATCCATCCGTTTGACGCTTCTAAAGTATCCGACCCGTCTTTGATAATATATTCGCCCATAAGAAAGGCGGATAAGAAGCTCATAGTCACAAACGGCAACCAGACGGACACTATATATAACTACATGCTCATGGGAAAGAGCATGACGCAGGCGCTGGAGATGCGCGGCTTTGAGCCGGATGCGCCTAACTTCACGCCACGCATATCCGCGGTGATGGACTTTTCATCGGGATATAAATATGAGATGAGCATTTTAAAGAGCGCGGACGCGCAGGGCACGGCATGCTCGCGCTTCACGTATTCATACCCCGCTCTCGACGGCGTGGGCCACTTCATACATACCTACGTCACGGACGGCGATCCGCTGCCCACCTTCCAGGGCGAGCCGGAGAGAGTCGCCATCCCCTCTGATATAGACGAATTTACCGCGGCAATATGGGATAATTTGGATGAGAACAACAAGATATCGCTGTATGTGAGATACATCGATTTAGACGATATGAGCGCCGAGAACAGGCTCATAAACAAGAATATGTAAGGAGAAAACGGTAATGACAGGCGATAAGGACAGATACATTTCACCCCTTTCAACGAGATACGCAAGCGCACAGATGCAGCACGTCTTTTCTGAAAACTTCAAATTCAGGACGTGGAGAAGGCTGTGGATATCCCTTGCGAAGGCGGAGAAGGCGATGGGCTTAGATATAACAGACGAGCAGATAGCCGAGCTTGAGGCACATGCCGAGGATATAAACTACGACGTCGCGGAGCAAAGGGAAAAGGAATGCCGCCACGACGTTATGAGCCACGTATATGCATACGGCAAGCAGTGCCCCCATGCCGAGGGAATAATCCATTTAGGCGCGACGTCCTGCTACGTGGGGGACAACACGGACGTGATAATTTTAAGAGAGGCGTCCAAAATAGTGCTCAAAAAGGCGGCGCAGGTCGTGAAGAACCTCTCCGACTTTGCGGATAAGTATAAGGGGATGCCCTGCCTTGCGTATACGCACCTACAGCCCGCGCAGCTCACGACGGTTGGCAAGCGCGCGACGCTCTACATCTATGAGCTTTTACAGGACATCGACAATCTCGACTATCAGCTCAAAAACCTGAAGCTGCTCGGTCAAAAGGGAACGACAGGCACGCAGGCGAGCTTTATGGAGCTGTTTAACGGCGATGAGGATAAGATAAAGAAGTTAGAGAGGATGATAGCTCATGATATGGGCTTTGAGGGCTGCGTCCCCGTCTCCGGACAGACGTATTCCAGAAAGGTGGACGCGTATTTCCTGTCCGTGCTTTCCGGTTTTGCGCAGTCCGCGTATAAATTCGCGAACGACTTGAGGATATTACAGTCCTTTGAGGAGATGGAGGAGCCGTTTGAGAAGAACCAGATAGGCTCGTCCGCGATGCCCTATAAGAGAAACCCCATGAGGAGCGAGAGAATATGCGCGCTCGCGAGGTATGTCATTGCGGATTCGATAAACCCCGCGTTTACCGCAGGCACGCAGTGGTTTGAGCGCACGCTGGACGACTCCGCAAACAAGAGGATATCCGTCGCGGAGGCATTTTTGGCGGTGGATGCGATATTAAACATATACATCAACATAACCTCCGGCTTAGTCGTATACGACAAGGTCGTCAAGAGAAGGGTCATGGAAAAGCTGCCCTTCATGGCGACGGAGAACATAATGATGGAGTGCGTAAAGCGCGGAGGAAACAGGCAGGAGCTGCATGAGCTGCTGCGCGTCCATTCACACGCCGCCGCGGCAAAGGTCAAGCTAGAGGGCGGCGCGAACGACTTAATAGACAGGATTGCGGACGACCCCGCGTTCCCCATAACAAAAGAGGAGATATTGACGCACCTCGACCCGAAGCTGTATATCGGCAGATGCGTAAATCAGGTAAACGAGTTCTTGAGCGAATACGCCGCGCCCGTCATCGAAAAATACTATGCGGGCGACGTGTCGGATGAGCTGAAGGTTTGATAAGGAGAATATAAATGAAGGAATTTGAGCTTAAATACGGCTGTAACCCGAATCAGAAGCCCGCGCGCATATTTATGGAAAACGGAGACGACCTCCCCGTGGAGATACTCTGCGGCAGGCCGGGATATATCAACTTTTTGGACGCCTTCAACAGCTGGCAGCTTGTGAGCGAGCTTAGCCGCGCGACGGGTATGCCCTGCGCCGCGTCCTTTAAGCACGTCTCACCAACGTCTGCCGCGGTGGGCAGGGTATTACCTGAATCGTTAAAAAAGGCGTGCTTTGTGGACGATATTGAGGGACTGGATGACTCCCCGCTCGCATGTGCATACGCGCGCGCGAGGGGCACGGACAGGATGAGCTCCTTTGGGGATTTCATCGCGCTTTCGGATATATGCGACGTGACCACGGCGAACCTCATTAAAAGAGAGGTATCTGACGGCGTGATAGCGCCCGATTATGAGCCGGAGGCGCTCGAAATTTTAAAGGGCAAGCGCAAGGGAAGCTATAATATTGTAAAGATAGACCCCGAATACGTCCCGCAGAAGCAGGAGAAGAAGCAGGTTTTCGGCATAACCTTTGAGCAGGGCAGAAACGACTTCAAAATAGACGCAGATCTCTTAAACAACATAGTCACAAAGAACAAAAATCTCACTGAAAATGCAAAAATAGACCTCATAGTCGCGCTCATAACGTTAAAATACACGCAGTCCAACTCCGTGTGCTATGCGTATGACGGACAGGCGATAGGCGTGGGCGCGGGTCAGCAGTCGAGAATACACTGCACGCGCCTCGCGGGGACAAAGGCGGATACGTGGTTCTTACGCCGCCATGAAAAGGTATTGAACCTGCCCTTTAAGCCGGAGCTAAAGCGTGCGGACAGGGATAACGTCATAGACGGCTACATCAATAAAAACGAGGAGGACGTCTGCGCCGAGGGCGTTTGGCAGAAATATTTCACGACTCGCCCGCAGCCGCTCGCGTCGGATGAGATGAGAAAATACTTGGACGGCATAACGGATGTCGCGCTGGGCAGCGATGCATTCTTCCCGTTCTCCGACAATATCGAGCGCGCGCACAGAAGCGGCGTTAAATACATCGCACAGCCGGGCGGCTCGATAAGGGACGACCTCGTGATAGAGTGCTGTGATAAATACGACATGGTGATGGCGTTCACCGGAATGAGACTTTTCCATCATTGATCGGAGGGATGATATGAAGATAATGGTAGTAGGCGGCGGCGGCAGAGAGCACGCCATAATAAAGCAGCTCAAAAAGAGCGGCGAGATAGATGAGATATTCTGCCTGCCCGGAAACGGCGGCATTGCGGCGGACGCGGTATGCGTACCCATCGACGCAAATGATATCGAAAATATTGTTAAATTCGCAAAGGACGAGGGCATAGGCTACGCCGTGGTCGCGCCCGATGACCCGCTCGTGCTGGGCGCGGTGGACGTGCTCCAAGAGGCGGGCGTACCCTGCTTCGGGCCGAATAAGGCGGCGGCGATAATAGAGGGCAGCAAGGTATTCTCCAAGAACTTCATGAAAAAATACGGCATACCCACGGCGGGCTATGAGGTATTTGACGACGCGCAAAAAGCGCTCAATTATCTCAAAACAGCGCCCATACCCACAGTGGTAAAGGCAGACGGCCTCGCGCTGGGAAAGGGCGTGCTCATATGCGAAACGCGCGAGCAGGCATATGACGCGGTAAACTCGATAATGTGCGATAAGATTTTCGGCAAAAGCGGCGCGAACATCGTCATAGAGGAGTTTTTGACCGGGCCGGAGGTGTCCGTGCTTTCGTTTACGGACGGAAAGACCATCGTACCCATGGTATCCTCGATGGATCACAAGCGCGCGCTGGATAATGACGAGGGCCTAAATACAGGCGGCATGGGGACAATCGCACCCAACCCGTATTATACCGAAAAAATCGCGGAGCAGTGCATGAACGAGATATTCCTGCCCACGATAGAGGGAATGAAAAAGGAGGGGCGAACATTTAAGGGCTGCCTTTACTTCGGGCTTATGCTTACGCAAAATGGTCCCAAGTTGATAGAATATAACTGCCGATTCGGCGACCCGGAGGCACAGGTCGTGCTTCCGCTGCTGAGGACGGATCTGTTTAGCGTGATGCGCGCGGTGACGGAGGAAAGGCTCGCCGACATGGACGTTGAGTTTGACGGCGGCGCGGCGTGCTGTGTGGTCATGGCGACCAAGGGCTATCCTATGAAATATGAAAAGGGCTGCCCCATAAAAATTGACGAAGAAATAGCGGACGACGTACTCGTCGCGGGCGCGCGCTTGGATGAGCAGGGGAACCTCTTATCCGACGGCGGGCGCGTATTGGGCGTGACCGCGACGGCGCCCACGCTCGAGCAGGCGATAGAGCGCGCGTATGAGAACGTGAAAAGGGTCGACTTCAAGGGCGGTTTTTATAGGCACGATATCGGCAAGAGGGCGCTTTTGGCCAAAAAGGAGGGCTAAACTCGATGGTATACAGAGTATTCGTTGAAAAAAAGAGGCAGTTCGCGCAGGAGGCTAAGGAGCTTTTACACGAGGCGAAGGACATCCTCATGATAGACGCACTGGAGGACGTGCGCGTGGTAAACCGCTATGACGTTGAGAATATAGACGAGGAGCTGTTTAAATACGCAAAGAGCACGGTGTTCTCCGAGCCGCAGGTGGACGACGCCTATGACATGTTAGATACATCGGGCGCGGCGGCGTTCGCAGTGGAATATCTCCCCGGTCAGTTTGACCAGCGGGCGGATTCCGCGGCACAGTGCATACAGATAATATCGCAAAAGGAGCGTCCGGACGTGCGCACGGCGAAGGTCTATCTGCTTTACGGCGAGCTTACGGACGAGGACATATCAAAGATAAAAAAGCACGTCATAAACCCCGTCGAGGCGAGACAGGCGGGCTTTGATAAGCCGGAGACGCTGAAAATAGAGCATGATATCCCCACGACTGTGGAGACGTTACAGGGCTTCACCTCTCTTTCGGATGAGCAGATGGGCGATTTCGTTAAAAAATACGGCCTTGCGATGGACGAGGACGACGCGGCGTTTTGCAGAGACTATTTCAGGACAGAGCACCGCGACCCGACGATAACCGAGATAAGGATGATAGACACATATTGGTCAGACCACTGCCGCCACACGACGTTTTTGACGACTATAAATTCGGTGAAATTCTCGGATAAGCTGTTACAGGACGCATATGACGATTATCTCGAGACGAGGAGGTTTTTAGGCAGGACGAAGCCGATAAACCTCATGGACATAGGCACGCTCGCGGCGAAATATCTAAAAAAGACGGGCAAGCTGGATAAGCTGGATGAATCGGAGGAGATAAACGCCTGCACGGTCAAGATGACGGTGAACGTGGACGGCGCTGACGAGGACTGGCTGCTGCTGTTTAAAAACGAGACGCACAACCACCCGACGGAGATCGAGCCGTTCGGCGGCGCGGCGACGTGCATAGGCGGCGCGATAAGGGATCCGCTCTCCGGAAGAAGCTACGTCTACGGCGCTATGAGGGTCACGGGCGCGGCTGATCCGCTAAAGCCGGTGAGCGAGACCTTGCCCGGAAAGCTCCCTCAGAGAAAGATAGTGACCACCGCCGCGGCTGGATATTCCTCATACGGAAACCAGATAGGACTTGCTACGGGCATAGTCGATGAGATATATCACGACGGATATGCCGCGAAGAGGATGGAGATAGGCGCGGTCATAGCGGCGGCGCCCGCGAAAAACGTGAGAAGAGAGCGCCCCATCCCCGGGGATATCGTCATTTTACTGGGCGGAAAGACGGGCAGAGACGGCTGCGGCGGCGCGACGGGTTCATCGAAATCTCATACGTTAAAGTCGCTGGAGACGTGCGGCGCGGAGGTTCAAAAGGGAAACGCGCCCGAGGAGAGAAAGCTGCAAAGACTGTTTAGAAATGCGCAAGCGTCGCTCATGATAAAGAGATGCAATGACTTCGGCGCGGGCGGCGTATCCGTGGCGATAGGCGAGCTTGCGGACGGACTGGATATCGACTTAAACGCAGTCCCCAAAAAATACGAGGGACTCACGGGCACGGAGCTTGCGATAAGCGAATCTCAGGAGAGAATGGCGGTCGTTGTTGCAAGCGAGGACGCGCAGAGGTTCATCGACCTTGCGGGTAAGGAGAACCTTGAGGCGAGCATCGTCGCGGTGGTAAAGGAGCAGCCCCGCTTGACCATGACATGGAACGGCAACGTGATTGTGGACGTATCGAGGGAGTTTTTAAACTCGAACGGCGCGCCCAAATACATAGACATAGAGACGGACAGCCCGAAATGCTATAAAAAAGAGGTGAACGGCGGCTTTAAGGAGGAATATTTAAAGCTGGCGGGCGACCTCAATATATGCTCAAAGAGAGGGCTTTCGGAGAGATTTGACTCGACGATAGGCGCGGGGACGGTGCTCATGCCCTTTGGCGGAAGGCTTCAGCGCACGCCCATACAGGCGATGGTTCAAAAGATATCCCTTGAAAAGGGGCATACGCAGGACTGCTCGCTCATGGCGTGGGGCTATAACCCGTTCATAGCGGAGAAAAGCCCGTATCACGGCGCGTATTTGGCGGTGGTGGAATCCGTTTCAAAGCTCATTGCGACGGGAGCGGAGTTTAAGGACGTATATTTGACGTTCCAGGAGTACTTTGAGCGCCCGAACAGGGACGCAAGGCGGTGGGGACAGCCCCTGAGCGCGCTTTTAGGCGCATTTGAGGCGCAAAAGCAGCTGGGCATCGCCGCGATAGGCGGAAAGGACTCCATGAGCGGCACGTTTGAAAAGTTAGACGTCCCGCCCACGCTCGTATCTTTCGCCGTGACCACGCAAAAGACGGGCGATATACTCTCAAACGAGTTCAAAAACGCGGGGGATGAGGTATATGTGATATCTCCCGAATACGACGAAAACGACTTGCCCAAGGCAGACAGCCTGATAGCCGTGTTTGACAAGGTGACGCAGCTCATGCGCGAAGGGAAGGTCATGGCCGCATATACCCCCGGCATGGGCGGCGCGGCAGAGGCCGTCATGAAGATGTGCATGGGCAACGGCCTGGGCTTTGAATTTGACGAAAAGCTCGATACGAACGGCATATTCGGCTACAGCTACGGCTCGTTTATAATAGAGGCGACGGAGAAGATAGGCGGATTAAAGCGCTTGGGCAAGGTGTTAAAAGAGACGGTAATATCGCATAACGGACAGGATATCGACCTTTCCGCGCTTGCGAGCGAATATGAAAACAAGCTGGAGAGCGTATATCCCTGCAACATCGGCGAGGGCGGACGCGCGGAGAATATCGCGTATAACGCCAAAAAGACGGTGAGCTGCAATATTATCACGGCGCGCCCCAAGGTGGTCATACCCGTATTTCCGGGGACAAACTGCGAATACGACTCTGCGCGTGCGGCGAGGGACGCGGGCATAGACGCCAAGCTCGTGGTCATAAGAAACCTCACAGCGCAGGGCATATCGCAGAGCATTGATGAGTTCGCGGCAGAGGTCAGGGATGCGCAGATGATATTCATCCCCGGCGGCTTCTCGGGCGGCGACGAGCCGGACGGCTCGGGAAAGTTCATAACGGCGTTTTTCAGGAACGGCGCGGTCAAGGATGAGGTCACGCGGCTGTTAGACGAGCGCGGCGGGCTGATATGCGGAATATGTAACGGCTTTCAGGCGCTTATAAAGCTGGGTCTTGTCCCGTTCGGCAGGATAATCGACACGGATGAGAGCTGCCCCACGCTCACGTTCAACACTATAGGCAGGCATCAATCCAAGATCGTGCGCACGAGGATAGCGTCCGATTTAAGCCCGTGGCTCAAAAACACGAAAGTGGGCGACGTATACGGTGTGCCCATATCCCACGGCGAGGGGCGGTTCATCGCGACGGACGAGATGATAGCCGAGCTCATAAAGAACGGACAGGTGGCGACGCAGTATGCAGACCTTGACGGGAACGCATCCATGGATATAAACTATAACCCGAACGGCTCCATGCTGGCGATAGAGGGAATAACCTCGCCCGACGGCCGCGTGTTCGGAAAGATGGGACATGCGGAGAGAATAGGCGCGGGGCTTTATAAGAACGTCCCCGAAAACTACGACATAGGCATGTTTGCCTCGGCGGCGAGCTACTTTAAAAAGGAGATTTGACGATGCTTTCTGATATTGAAATAGCGCAGAGCTGTGAAATGAAGCCCATTTTGCAGATAGCGCAAAACGCGGGTATCGATGAAAAATACATCGAACAGTACGGGAAATACAAGGCGAAGATAGACCTTGAAATAATGAAAGAGCAAAAAGCGTCGGGCAAGCTCGTGCTCGTCACGGCGATTACCCCCACGAGCGCGGGAGAGGGCAAGACCACGACCACGATAGGTCTTGCGGACGGTTTAAGGCGCATAGGAAAGAGCGTCTGTGCCGCGCTGAGGGAGCCTTCATTAGGGCCGGTATTCGGCATAAAGGGCGGCGCCGCAGGGGGAGGATATGCGCAGGTCGTGCCTATGGAGGACATAAACCTGCACTTTACGGGCGATTTCCACGCGATAGGCGCGGCGAACAACCTGCTTGCGGCGATGATAGACAACCACATCCATCAGGGAAATGAATGCGGGATCGACGTGCGCAGGATAACCTGGAAGCGCTGTGTGGACATGAACGACAGGCAGCTGCGAAACGTTGTGGACGGTTTAGGCGGAAGGGTGAACGGCGTCCCGCGTGAGGACGGCTTTGACATAACCGTCGCGAGCGAGGTCATGGCGATACTCTGCCTTGCGGACTCCATAACCGACCTCAAAGAGCGCCTTTCGAGGATAGTAGTGGGATATACCTATGACGAAAGACCCGTGACCTGCGGCATGATAGGCGCGGCGGGCGCAATGACCGCGCTTTTAAAGGATGCAATAAAGCCCAACTTAGTGCAGACGCTGGAGGGGACGCCCGCGCTCATACACGGCGGACCGTTCGCGAATATAGCGCACGGCTGCAACTCCGTCACGGCGACGCGGCTCGCCATGAAAACGGCGGATTACGCGATAACGGAGGCGGGCTTCGGCGCGGACCTGGGCGCGGAGAAGTTTTTGGATATAAAGTGCAGATACGCGGGCATAGCGCCCTCGGCGGTGGTGCTCGTGGCGACGGTGCGCGCGCTCAAAATGCACGGCGGACTCAAAAAGACGGAGCTTACCGATGAGAATTTAGACGCGCTCAAGGCGGGTATGCCCAACCTTTTGCGCCATGTATCAAACATTAAGGACGTATACAAGCTGCCCTGCGTGGTGGCGATAAACCGCTTCCCCACAGACACGGACGCGGAGATAGACTGCGTAAAGGAGCAGTGCGCCGAGATGGGCGTGAACGTGGTATTATCGGACGTCTGGGCGAAGGGGGGCGAGGGTGCGCAGGAGCTTGCAAAAGAGGTCGTGCGCCTTTGCGAACAGCCGTCAAAAATGCAGTATGCATATGAGCTTGAAGGCTCGATAGAGGACAAGATAGGCGCTATAGCGACGCGCATATACCGCGCGGACGGCGTGGATTTCACCGCACAGGCGAAAAAGCAGATCGCCAAGCTCGCGGAGCTGGGATTTTCCGGACTGCCCATATGCATGGCAAAGACGCAGTACAGCTTTTCGGACGACGCCGCAAAGGTGGGCGCGCCGGAGGGCTTCAGGATAACCGTGAGAAACGTCAAGGTGAGCGCGGGCGCGGGATTTATAGTCGCGCTGACGGGCGACATCATGACCATGCCCGGACTGCCCAAAAAGCCGGCGGCGCTGGGCATCGACGTGGACGAGAGCGGGAAGATAACGGGGTTGTTTTAGTTTGATAAGGATTCCGCCCGGCAAGTCTTTCGGGCGGAATGAATTATACGCAAGTCTTTCGTCTTGTTCTGCGTAGAACAAGCGAGCTTGCCGATGACGTACGGCGCAGCTTTCAAGCGTGAAACGGCTTCCGCCGTTTCACGCTTGAAAGTAGCTCGCGTACGCGAGCTTAGTTTTCGCGCGCCATCCGCAGGATGGCGCGCGAAAACCTGCGC
>CAKROK010000050.1 GCA_934373295.1 uncultured Christensenellaceae bacterium
AGCTGGATGACGAAAAATACGGCATCGTACTTAGAGCAAAGGGCGTCGTCGCGTCAGAAGGCGGAAAGTGGCTGCATTTTGACCACGTTCCCGGCGAGGCGGACGTGCGCGAGGGCAGCGCGGGCGTAACGGGCAGACTTTGCGTGATAGGCTCCAAGCTGGATGAGAAAAAGCTCGCGGAGCTGTTTGGGGTAAACTGATATGGATATGATACCGGTATTCCTGTTCACGGGATTTCTTGAGGCGGGAAAGACCAAGTTCATACAGGGGATTTTAGAGGATGAGCGCTTCAACGCGGGCGAGCGCACGCTCTTGCTCATGTGCGAGGAGGGCGAGGAGGAGCTTGACCCCAAGACCTTCGCCAACCCCGATATATTTATTGAAAATATCGAGGAGACGAGCGATATCACGCCCACCGCGCTTTCCAAGCTGGGCAGGAAGTACAAGGCGGAGCGCATAATAATCGAATACAACGGCATGTGGAACATGAACGATCTGTTCGAAAATCTTCCGCCGGAATGGGGCATCGCGGAGGAGATATTCTTCGCGGACTCCACCACCATAATGGGCTATAACGCGAATATGCGCAGCCTCGTGGTGGATAAGCTGAACACCGCCGAGCTGGTCATATTCAACCGCGTGGGCGAAAACACTGATAAGATGGAGCTGCATAAGCTCGTGCGCGCGATAAGCCGCGGATGCGATATAGCCTATGAGGACATGGACGGAAAGACGGAATACGACGACATCGAGGATCCGCTCCCGTTTGACATAGACGCGCCCGTTGTGGATATCGAGGATAGGGATTACGCCTATTGGTACAGGGATCTCGTCGACGAGATGAAGAAATACGACGGAAAAACCGTGCGCTTTAAGGCGATGGCCGCGGTCAACGGCAGATTGCCCTCAAACACGTTCGTCGCGGGGCGGCACATAATGACCTGCTGTGAGGCGGACACGAAGTATTCCGCCGTGGTCGTGCGCTGGGCGGGGGCTTTCCGCCCGAAGAACGCGCAGTGGGTGATCGTCGAGGGCGAGATAAACATCCAATATTCGCGCATTTACGGCAAGAAAGGCCCGGTCATAACGGCGAAAAGCGTTATACCGGCTGAGGAGCCGGAGGAGCGTGTGGTTACATTCTATTGATAAGCGACATTTTAAAGTTCTTCTTCTGAAAATGGGGGAGAACTCTTTTTTACATCGGTTGTCATTAAAAATTGACTGTGCTAAAATAGTACGGGAAAAGTCGATAGAGGGCGTTTTTTGGGACAGGACGTTTGGTATCATCATAAAAACGGCATTGGAGGGTAGAATATGGGATTGACGGATATATTGCTCATAGTATTGTCTGTGCTTGTGCTTGCGATGATAGTCGTGCTCATAATTACGCGCAAAAAGGACGGAGAAAAGGGCGCGGAGGACAGGCTCGCGCAGAGGATAGATAAACAGGGCGAGCTGACCGCGCGGCTCATGGCGGGAATGAACGCATCGCACAAGGCGGATACGGAGGCCATGCGCGCGTCGGTGGACGGCAGATTGCGCCTAATCCAGCAGGAAAACGCGAGACGGCTGGAGGATATGCGCAGAACGGTGGACGAGCGCCTTTCGAGGAGCGTCTCATCCAGCATCGAGGGCAGCTTCAAGACGGTCTCCGGACAGCTTGAGCGCGTCTCACAGTCCATCGGCGAGCTAAAGGGCATGAGCGGCGATATAGTCGACCTAAAGCGCATATTGGGCGGCGTGAAGCAGCGCGGAAATTGGGGGGAGGCCCAGCTCGAGTCCATTTTAGCGGATATGCTGCCGCCGGAGGCGTACTTTGCGCAGTATTCGATAGACGGCTCGAGGGAGCGCGTGGATTTCGCGGTGAAGCTGCCCGGCGAGGAGGGTGTATTGCCCGTAGATTCAAAATTCCCCATGGAGAGATATGCGGCGGTGTTAAACGCCGCGGAGCAGGGCGATCCGGTCGGCGTAAAGGCGGCAGAGGATGCGCTAAGACGGGCGGTAACGGAGCAGGCGAAGAGCATCAGAAAATACATAATCCCGCCCAAAACGACGGATTTCGCGGTAATGTTCATACCGTCGGAGGCGATATATGCGCATGTGTGTTCGCTGGGAATGACGGGCGAGCTGATGAGAAGCTATGGCATACTCACGGCGGGGCCGGCGACTATGGCGGCGCTGATATCGACTATAGACATGGGCTGCGTAAAGTTCGCGGTGGAGGAAAAGAGCGCGCACATACTCGCGCTTTTGAAGAGCAGCGCGAAGGAGCTTGAAAAGCTCGCGGCGCACGCGGCGCAGGCGGAGAGAAACGCACAGCTCACAGTGACGCACATATCCAACATGAGAAAGACGGCGGACAGGCTGATAGGCGAGATGGATGACGCACAGAAGTTGTAGAGAAAAAACAGAAAAAACGGAGCAGGAATATGGGTAAATTTTTTCTGAGATCAAAATATAAGCCGTCCGGCGACCAGCCCGCGGCGATAGACGCGCTCGTCAAGGGAGTCGAGCGGGGCGATAAGGCGCAGGTGCTTTTGGGCGTGACCGGCTCGGGAAAGACCTTCACAATGGCGAACGTTATAGAGCGCACACAGCGCCCTGCGCTCATTTTGGCGCACAACAAGACGCTCGCGGCGCAGCTTTGCAGCGAGTTTAAGGAATTTTTCCCCGATAACGCGGTCGAATTTTTCGTGTCGTATTACGACTACTATCAGCCGGAGGCATACATCGAAAAGAGCGACACGTTCATCGAAAAGGACAGCAGCGTCAATGAGGAGATAGACCGCCTGCGCCATTCCGCGACGACCGCGCTTTTGGAGAGGCGGGATGTCATCGTCGTGGCGAGCGTATCCTGCATCTACGGCATAGGCTCGCCCGAGAGCTATTCCGCCTCGACCGTGCCCATAAGGCGGGGAATGACGCTGGAGAGAAATGAGCTTTTGGAAAAGCTTGTCAAGATAAATTTCCACCGAAACGACATCGACTTCACGCGCGGAACGTTCAGGGTGCGTGGGGATATCGTGGAGATATTCCCCATGTCACAGACGGATAAGGCGATAAGAGTGGAGTTTTTCGGGGACGAGGTGGACAGAATATGTGAGATAGACGTCCTCACGGGAAAGCCCATATTAAACGTGGATTATGAGATGATATTCCCCGCGACGCATTACGCGGTCGAGCGCGAAAAGCTGCTCGAGACCATTCCGCAGATACGCGCGGACATGGTGAAATGCGCGGAGGATTTCAAGGCGCAGGGCAAGTTTTTGGAGGCGGAACGCATAACACAGCGCACGACCTATGACATGGAGATGCTTTCCGAGTTGGGCTACTGCACGGGGATAGAGAACTATTCGAGGTATTTTGACGGCAGGAGCGAGGGCGAGCCGCCCTATACGCTCATGGACTTCTTTCCGGACGACTATCTGCTGTTTGTTGACGAAAGCCATGTCACGCTGCCTCAGGTGCGCGGGATGTATAACGGAGACCGCTCGCGCAAGGATATGCTCGTGAAATACGGCTTCAGGCTGCCCGCGGCGCGGGATAACAGGCCGTTAAAGTTTGACGAGTTCAATTCCAAGATAAACCAGGCGATATACGTCTCCGCGACGCCCGCGCAGTATGAAAGAGAGCTTGCGGGCGGGCATGTCGTGGAGCAGATCGTCCGCCCGACGGGATTGTTGGACCCCGAGATAATAATTCGACCCGTGGAAAACCAGCTTGATGACCTGCTTGCCGAGATACGCGGCGTCACATCGCGGGGAATGAGGGTGCTCGTGACCACGCTCACCAAAAAGCTGGCGGAGCGATTGACGGACTATTATGCGCAGATGGGCGTGCGCGTGCGCTACATGCATTCGGATATCGACACGCTGGAGAGGATTGAGATAATCCGCGGGCTGCGCATGGGCGAATATGACGTGCTCGTGGGCATAAACCTGCTAAGAGAGGGACTGGATATCCCCGAGGTCGAGCTGGTCGCGATATTGGATGCCGATAAAGAGGGGTTTTTGAGAAACGAGACGTCCCTCATACAGACCATAGGCCGTGCCGCGCGAAACGCCGAGGGCAGGGTCATACTATATGCGGACAAGATGACGGACTCCATTTTGAAGGCAAAGGGCGAGACGGAGCGAAGAAGAGAGCTTCAGCAGCGGTATAACATTGAGCACGGAATAACGCCCAAGACCATTCAAAAGGAGATAGCGGAGCAGCTCGTGATGTCGCAGTCTGCGGAGGAGCGCGCCGCCGCCGAGGGTGAAAAGCGCATAGAGGTACTCGAAAAACAGATGAAGGAGGCCGCCGCAGAGCTTGAATTTGAAGTGGCGGCGATGCTGAGAGACGAGATAAAACGGCTCAAGGAGAGAAAAAATGAGTGAATACATAAAGATAAGGGGCGCAAGGGAGCATAACCTTAAAAATATAGACCTCGACATTCCGAGAAACAGCCTTGTCGTGATGACGGGATTATCGGGCAGCGGAAAGTCCTCCCTCGCGTTTGATACGATATACGCCGAGGGACAGAGAAGGTATGTCGAATCGCTTTCGTCGTATGCGCGCCAATTTTTGGGGCAGATGGAAAAGCCGGATGTCGACTACATAGGCGGTCTTTCCCCCGCGATTTCGATAGACCAAAAGACGACCAACAGAAACCCGCGCTCGACGGTGGGCACGGTCACGGAGATACACGACTATTTGAGAATACTGTTCGCGCGGGCGGGCGTTCCGCACTGCGTGAAATGCGGCAAGCCAATAGTCAGGCAGAGTATAGATCAAATGATAGAGGGCGTGTTTAAGCTGGGCGAGGCGAGGATATCCATAATGAGCCCGGTCATCCGCGCGAAAAAGGGCGAGCATAAAAAGACGCTTGAGGACCTCTCAAAGAGCGGATATTCGAGGGTGCGCGTGGATGGACAGATGCGCCTTTTGGAAGATGATATAAAGCTGGAAAAGACCAAAAAGCATACGATAGAGGTTGTTATCGACAGAATAAAGCTGCGCGAGGAGCAGCGCAGCAGGCTCACGGATTCCCTCGAGACTGCGCTCAAGCTGTCCGGCGGCCTCGCGGTGGTCGAGAATAACGACACGGGCGAGGAACGCGTTTTTAACGAAAACTACACCTGTCCGGACTGCGGAACATCCATTGGGGAGATATCCCCCAGAATGTTCTCGTTCAATTCGCCCTTTGGCGCGTGTCCGGAGTGCATGGGATTGGGCGTGATAATGCGCATTGACGAAAGCTCGATTGTGCGCGACGACAGCCTTTCCATAGCGCAGGGCGCGGTCAAGGTGAGCGGATGGAACCTAATAAGCATGGAGAAGTGGAATGCGGAGCGCTTGAAGGCGGTCGCGGATCACTACGGCTTTTCGCTGGACACGCCCTGGAGGGACCTGGACGACAGGTTTAAGCACATAGTGCTTTACGGCTCGGACGGCGAGAACATAAAGATGTCGCATGTGAGCGACAACGCATCGTTTAACTACGAAAAGCCGTTTGAGGGCATAATAACCAATCTCGAGCGCCGCTTTGCCGAGACGACCTCTGACGCGGCGAAGAGGGACATCTCGCAGTATATGTACGAGGTGCCGTGCAAGCGCTGCAAGGGAAGAAGATACCGCGAGGAGACGCTGGCTGTAAAGCTGAACGGGCTTAACATCGCGGAGCTTTCCGACCTGTCCATCCGCGATGCGAAGGAGTTTTTAAACAATCTCACGTTAAATTCACGTCAGCAGGCGGTCGCGGGGAAGGTGCTAAAGGAGCTTAACGCGCGCCTGGATTTCTTAATAGAGGTCGGGCTGGAATATCTCACGCTGTCGCGGTCTGCGGCGACGCTTTCGGGCGGCGAGGCGCAGCGCATAAGGCTGGCGACGCAGATAGGCTCGGGGCTTGCGGGCGTATTATACGTGCTCGATGAGCCGAGCATCGGACTGCATCAGCGCGATAATCAGAAGCTTTTAAATTCGCTAAAAGGTCTGCGCGATTTGGGCAATACGCTAATAGTGGTGGAGCATGATGAGGAAACGATGATGTCCGCAGACTATTTGGTGGATATAGGCCCGGGAGCGGGCGTCCACGGAGGAAATGTGGTGGCAGCGGGCAGCCCTGCGGAGGTCATGGCGTGTGAGCAGTCCGTCACGGGGCAGTATCTTTCCGGAAAGAAAAGGATACCCGTACCCGATACGCGCAGGACGCCCACGGGCATGATAAAGATATACGGCGCAAAGCAGAATAACCTGAAAAACATAGATGTCGCCTTCCCGACAGGGGTGATGACGCTGGTCACGGGCGTATCCGGCTCGGGAAAGAGCACGCTCGTAAATGAGATACTTTATAAGGCGGCTGCGGAGAGGATAAACAGGTCGGCATATCGTCCGGGAAAACACAGGCGCATAGACGGGCTGGAAAATATCGACAAAATTGTGGATATCGACCAGTCGCCTATCGGGCGCACGCCCCGCTCAAACCCCGCGACATACACCGGGCTTTTCGACAGCATACGCGATCTTTTCGCCATGACGAACGACGCGAAGATGAGGGGATATACCAAAGGAAGATTCTCATTCAACGTAAAGGGCGGGCGCTGTGAGGCATGTAAGGGCGACGGAATAATCCGCATACCCATGCACTTTTTGCCGGATGTATACGTTCCCTGCGAGGTGTGCCACGGCAAGAGATACACCGAGGAGACGCTGGAGGTGCGCTATAAGGGAAAGAACATATATGAAGTCCTCGACATGACGATAGAGGATGCGTATGAGTTCTTCAAAAATCTTCCCAAATTGGAGCCGACGCTGAAGGTGTTAAACGATGTTGGTCTGGGATATGTCAAGCTGGGGCAGCCTTCAACTACGCTTTCGGGCGGCGAGGCGCAGAGGATAAAGCTCGCGACGTATCTTTCACGCAGGCAGACGGGCAAGACGCTGTTCATTTTAGACGAGCCCACGACGGGGCTGCATACGGCGGACGTACACAGGCTGATAAACATGCTGCAAAGGCTCACGGATTACGGCAATACCGTCGTGATAATCGAGCATAATCTGGATGTTATAAAGTGTGCGGATTATATAATCGACCTTGGCCCCGAGGGCGGAGACGCGGGCGGAAATGTGATAGCCACGGGAACGCCGGAGGAGGTCGCCGTGAATAAAAGCAGCTACACGGGGCAGTTTTTGAAAAAAGTGCTCGAGCGATGAGCTTAACGCAGTTGCGCGGCGCGGGCGGCTGTTATATAATTGAGGATATAAGCTAAGGGAGGCTGTAAAAGTTGAGAAACGATAAGAGAAGCAACGACGAGGGCAGGCGTGTAAGGATAATACCCAACTTCATGCCCAACGCCGCGGGGAGCTGCCTCATAGAGACGGGCAGGACGCGCGTATTATGCACGGCGACGGTATCGCACGGCGTGCCTACATTCAGGCCGGAAAACGCGGGCTGGCTCACGGCGGAGTATTCCATGCTGCCCGGTTCGACGATAACGAGAAAGGCGAGGGAAAGGCTGAAATCAGACTCGCGCTCGATAGAAATTCAGCGGCTCATCGGAAGGAGCCTGAGGAGCGTGGTCGACCTTTCCAAAATGCCGGGGATAACAATAACCGTGGATTGCGACGTCATCCAGGCGGACGGCGGCACGCGCACGGCCTCCATAACGGGCGGCTTTGTCGCGCTCGGCTTGGCGGTGAAGAGGTTGATGGCGAATAATACGCTGACGGAGACGCCCATTAAAAAATATGTCGCGGCGATAAGCGCGGGCATAGTGGACGGCGAGCCCATGCTCGACCTCTGCTATACCGAGGATTCATCCGCACAGGCGGACATGAATTACGTAGGCACGGAGGACGGCGAGATCGCGGAGATACAGATAACGGGCGAGGAGCGCCCGGTGCGCGGGGATGAGTTCGTCAAGCTAATTTCGCTGTGCCAGGACGGCGTGATGCAGCTCATACAGGCGCAAAAGGACATTTTGGAGGATTAAGACATGTCAAAATTGGTGATAGCGACGGGAAACGCGGGCAAGGTTAGGGAGATAAAGGCGATATTCGACGGGCTTTATGACGAGATATGCTCCCTGAAGGACGAAGGGATAAAGGCGGACGTCGTTGAGGACGGCGCGACCTTCGCGCAGAACGCGCAGAAGAAGGCAAGGGAGATAAGCCTGTTAACGGATTGCGATGTGCTTGCGGACGACAGCGGCCTTTGCGTGGACGCGTTGGACGGAGCTCCCGGCATATATTCCGCGCGCTTCGCGGGGACGGGCAACGATGCGGATAACAACGCGCTGTTGATAGAAAAATTAAAGGACGTTCCGTTTGAAAAGCGCACGGCGAGATTCGTGAGCGCGATCGCCGTGGCGCGTCACGGCGAGGTGCTGTTTACGTGCGAGGGAGAATCGGACACGGGGCTTATCACGGACGAGCCGAGGGGCGAAAACGGCTTCGGATACGACGTTGTGTTCTATCACCCAGAGCTTAAAAAGACATTTGCGGAGATAGACAGCGACGTTAAAAACTCCATAAGCCACAGAAAGAGGGCGCTCGAGCTGGTGAGACAAAAGCTGAAGGAGCTTAAATAATGCGCATTTTGGTGGTTTCTGACACGCATGGCGACCGCGCGGCGATGGATCGTCTTTTGGATAAGGAGCATGATTTCGACAGGATATTCCACTTAGGGGACAACTATCGCGACGCGGGCTATTTAGCCGGAAGGACGGCGAAGCCCGTGGATTGCGTCCCGGGCAACTGCGATTTTGAGCGCGCCGCGGGCACGATATTGGTGACGGTGGGCGGAAAGAGGTTTTTCCTCACGCATGGGCATAACTACGGCGTGGGCTATTCGCTCACCCGCCTTTGTCTTGCCGCGCAGGAGAAGGAGGCGGACGCCGTGCTATTCGGGCATACGCACAGACCCGTGCTGGATTGGTACGGCGCTATGACGGTACTAAACCCGGGGAGTCTGTCCCGCCCGCGCGCGAGCCATGCGGGATATGCCGTGATAGAGATAACTGAGGAGGGCATCCTGAAAGCGAATTTGATGGAAATTTGATTTTGTGAAAAAAACTATTGACAATCGTTTCCTTATATTATATAATCTTTAAGCGTGGTAACGCACAGGAATTGTTTTGAGATGCGTCTGTAGCTCAGTTGGATAGAGCAACGGCCTTCTAAGCCGTGTGTCCGGGGTTCGAATCCCTGTAGGCGCGCCAATCGGAACGGGTTTCGTCTTTAAGGCGAGGCTCGTGCCGCAAAGCTGCCGGGATATGCTGGTTAGCAGATGTGGTGGGTATAGCTCAGTTGGTTAGAGTACCAGGTTGTGGCCCTGGGGGTCGTGGGTTCGAGTCCCACTACCCACCCCATATAAAAACCAATGCATTGGGGTGTAGCCAAGCGGTAAGGCACGGGACTTTGACTCCCGCACTCGTGGGTTCGATCCCCGCCACCCCAGCCATTCCGGTTATTTTTTTTATAAGACGCTTGTCTTTCATATGACCCATTAGCTCAGCAGGTAGAGCACTTGACTTTTAATCAAGTTGTCCGGGGTTCGAGTCTCCGATGGGTCACCACCAAAAATTGGCAAATTTCATCAGATGTTTGCCGATTTTTATTTTTTATGCCTCACTAAAATATTTCACATTGATCGAAAAAATACTCGACAATAATACGCATGAGTGATATGCTTTGTGTATGAATTTTAATTAGTGAGGAGAGTTTTTATGAAAAAATGTGTGGTTTACGTCCACGGAAAGGGCGGAAACGCCAGTGAGGCGGAGCATTACAGCCGTCTGTTTGAGGATGGCGAGGTGGTCGGGTTTGACTATCGCGCCGATACGCCGTGGGAGGCCAAGGCGGAGTTTCGCGATTTTTTTGAGGATAAGAGAAGAAAATACGGAGAGATAACCCTGATAGCGAACAGCATAGGCGCGTTTTTCTGCATGAATTCACTGGATGAAAAGCTGATAGACAGGGCGTTTTTCGTTTCACCCATCGCGGATATGCGCGCGCTTATAGGAAATATGATGAGTTGGGCGGGAGTATCTGAGGATGAGCTTAGCGAGAGGAAAACCATCCCTACGCAGTTTGGCGAGACGCTGTCATGGGAGTATCTTTGTTATGTGAGGGAAAATCCGATAAGATGGGACGTCCCCACGCGCATATTGTACGGTGAAAATGATAATTTGACGTCGATTGAGACGATACGGGAGTTTTCTCAAAGGATCGGCGCGGAGCTGACCGTCATGAAGGGCGGTGAGCACTGGTTTCATATGCCGGAACAGATGAGCTTTTTGGATAATTGGATAATTAGTGAGGAGAAGAACAATGGCATCGAGCAATGAATATTTGGAATACATTTTGGAGAGGCTGCACGCGCTTGAGGATATAACATTCAGAAAGATGATGGGCGAGTACATCCTGTATTACCGCGGAAAGATAGTCGGGGGAATATACGATGACAGACTGCTCGTAAAGCCGGTAAAAACTGCGGAGGAATATCTGAACGAGGTCGTCTATGAGCTGCCCTATGAGGGCGCAAAGCCCATGCTGCTCGTGGATGACGTAGACGATGAGGCGTATCTGACGGGGCTTTTTAGGACGATGTATGATGAGCTGCCCGAGCGGAAGAAGAAAAAGAAAAAATAGTTTTTTCTTGACATTTGATTTGTTTTGCTATAAAATAACAATGCGTTATATAACTGATTGTTATTTTTGGGGTGATGATATGCCTGCTACGAAAAAGATATCGAGAGACGAAATAATCGACGCGGCCGTGGGCGTGCTGCGCGACGGGGGATTTTCCTCCATAAACGCGCGCAGCGTCGCTAAAAAGCTGGGCTGCTCGACCCAACCCATATACTGTTCATTCAAAAGCATGGATGAGCTGAAAGACGAGCTGACGCACAGGGCGATAGAGCAGCATACACGGCATGTGCGCGATTCGCTGAAGGCGCATGAGGGAAACGACAGTCGATACAGCAGCTACGGCATGGGCTTTGTCAAATTCGCGGCGGAGGAAAAGCAGCTTTTTCGCTGGCTGTATCTCGAGGGCAAGCAGTTCGGGCCGTATCAAAACGATGTGCTCTATGCGGAGGTAGTCGCGGTACTCATGGAGGAATTCGGCTACACCGAGGAAGTCGCCCGAGAGTTTCATCGGGATATGATCTTTTTTTCATACGGCCTTGCGATTTTGGCGAACACGGATCACCTCGATATGACGGAAAAGGAGCTTAGAGAGACGTTCAGGCGCGAGTTCCGCGCGCTTATCGCCATATACGGAAAGCCTTCGAGGCTGCCCGAATTTGCTGTGAAAGAAGGTATTGAACTGTGAATTTAAAGCTGTCATTTTCCTGGGTGGGGCTGGTAATATTTGCCCTGCCCATGGTGATAAATATTTTTTATGTAATATTTCCTCCTGCGAATAAGTCGGAAAAACAGGAAAAATCTGCCAAGTGGATTGAAATAATAGAGCAGGTCAGCCGCATATTGTATCTGCTCGCGGTGACGTTTTTGGTGAGCGAAAATGCGCTCGACGTGTGCAGCTTCTGGCTGTATCTCGCCGCGTTTTTTCTCATTCTATATTATGCGGTATGGGTGCGTTATTTTGCTGGAGGAAGACGGACGGAGCTTTTAAACCGCGCGTTTTTGTTCGTTCCCATGCCGCTCGCGATATTCCCCGTGTTGTATTTTCTATGCGCGGCGGTATGGATGAGCAATATTCCCGCGGTGGTGATAATGATGGTGTTCGGGGCATCTCATTTAGACGTATCAATAAAATCGTTTAAATAGGCGGTCTGTCGAAAAGACCCGCCCTTCCGCCCTTTTTCTTCGACTCGGCTTGTGCGACGTACTCTAAGTACGCCTCCGCGCCTCGCTCGAAAAATGACGAAAAATCGAGTCTTTTCGGCAGACTAAAATAATGGAAAGGTTCCTGAAAGGTTTTCTTGATAATTGATTATTTCTATGTAGTATTAGGGGGTTAATGATGAATGAAAGGTTGATTTTTGCGATATTCGCACTGACGGTCTTGGCGCTGTTTTACGGGGTGTACTTTTCAAAAATGCTCATACAGAAAAGACAGGGGATAACTACGCGGCAGATCGGGCGCAGAAAGGAGCGCGATATCCACACGGTCGAGCTGCTCATGAGCGTAGCGACGCTGGGCGCGCCAATTTCTCAGCTCGTTTCCATCGCGTTCGGGTGGAGCATAATGCCGAATAGCGCGCGCTTTACGGGGTTTTGCATAGGCATTATAGGCGACGTCATATTTTTGCTGTCCGTGATATGCATGAAGGATAGCTGGCGCGCGGGCATACCCGATGAGGATAAGACGGAGCTTGTGACGGCGGGGATATATAAATTCAGCAGAAATCCCGCGTTTTTAGGCTTTGACTTCATGTACATGGGCGTGCTGCTGCTGTATTTTAATCCGCTCACATCGGCGTTTTCCGCATTTGCGATCATAATGCTTCATTTACAGATACTTCAGGAGGAAAAATATCTCGCAGGCGTTTTCGGAGAGGAATATATCGAATACAAAAAGCGCGTTTTCAGGTATTTGGGGAGAAAAAACAGGGCATGAGCGAATTTGACGGCAGGGGGCATATTGCACGGCCGTCTTTTGATTTTCTTGATATTATTGCCTCTTACAAAAATGTAAGCCGCATGGGACGAATTGTAAGGCGTTTCTATGGCGAAGCGTTTTTAAAAGAGATAGAATCATATTCGGCAAGAGGATGAGGTGATGGGAGTATACTGAATGAAAACAGGCGGAGCTTGTGGGAGAATCCATTTGTTTTTAAACATTAATAATCAGAAAGGAAAACAAATCATGCAGAATAATATTATAATAAGAAGAGAAGAGGAAAAGGACTATCGCAGCGTTGAGGAGCTCACGCGCGAGGCGTTTTGGAACGTGTACTGCCCCGGATGCAAGGAGCATTACGTGCTGCATTGCTATAGAAACGACCCCGCGTTTGTGCCCGAGCTTGACTATATAATGGAGCTTGACGGAAAGCTCATAGGACAGGTTATATACGTCCGCTCGGAAATAGAGTGCGGCGAGGGCAAAAAGCTGCCTATAATGACGTTCGGCCCGATAGGAATAGCGCCCGAATACAAGCGCAAGGGGTATGGAAAGCGCCTGCTTGACTATTCAATGAAGCAGGCGGAAAAGCTGGGCGCAGGCGCGCTCGCGATCACCGGAAACATCGATTTTTACGGCAAGTCCGGCTTTGTCCCCGCAAAGACGAAGGGCGTCAGGTATTTTGACGATCTCGAGGCGGATTACTTCCTCATAAAGGAGCTCAAAAAGGGCTTTTTAGAGGGAGTATCGGGGACGTATAAGGACCCCGAGGGATATTTCGTATGCGACAAGGATCCGCAGGGATTTGAGAAATTCGAGGCGACCTTCCCCGAAAAGCAAAAGCTCAGACTGCCCGGTCAACTGTTTTAACGGAGGAAAAATGAGAAATAAGGTATATCCCCGCACGGGGGGTGCGCAAACCGTGTGTCTAAAGGACGCATTTACCGACATCGATATCGAGGGCGGCGGTCAAACGAGCGGAAATATTTACGCGATACATTCGGGGAATATAGATCATCTTATGAAAAACGATTTTGAGGGGGATAAAGAATTATGAAGCCTATAGCGGTCGACCCAAAACAAACATCACGTGCGCAGGCGTATGAACTTTGGATGAATGCGCCCAACCCCATGGTCACTTTTTTTAAGACGCTGGACGTCACGCCGCTCGTAAAGCTGAGCAAAAGGCGGGGATTTAAATTCAACATGCTGCTATGCTACTGCATAGGCAGGGCGGCGTGCGATATAAATGAGTTTTACGTCCTTCCCGTGGGTAACGAGCTTATAAAATACGACGGCATCGCGGTAAACACCATTGTTAAAAACGCGCAGGGCGAGGTCAGCTCGTGCGACGTGCCCTTTTACGGGGATTTTCACCGCTTTAACGGCGATTATCTCGAATTGACCAAAAATGTGGCGGAGAGCTGTGAAAATCACGACCTGACGGACAGCATGGTGATAGGGACGTCCGCGATAATCGATACGCAGATAGACGGCGCGGTGGGCATGAACAGCGGTATTTTCAACAACCCGTTTATTATATGGGGCGCATATCACAGGGGATTTTTAAGGACGACGCTGAAGCTGTCCTTTCAATTTCACCATACGCAGATGGACGGCGCACATGCGGGGCGGTTTTTAAAGAATTTGCAGGAGTGCATTTATAATGTGAAAGAGTATGTATGATGAGAAATAATGAGAAAAAACACCCGGCTTTGAGGGTGATATTGAGCATCGTCGCGGCGATAGTTGTATTGGCCGTGGGCGGGGCGTGCGTATACACGCGCTTTGGTGGCTTTGGCACGGGCGAGTGCGCGGACGTTGATGAGTTTTCAAAATATGCGGGAGCTGTCTGCGACATATCGATACCCGATGAGACGCGGGTGGTAGCGCTGGGGGAGGCGACTCACGGAAACAGCGAATTTCAGCAGCTTAGGCTGGATGTGTTTAAGGTTTTGGTGGAAAGGTACGGCGTGCGCGCGTTTGCATTAGAGGCGGATTTCGGCGCATGTGAGGGCATAAACCGCTATATCCACGGCGAGGAAGGAAGCGCGGCAAAAGCCCTCGCGGCGACGGGCTTTGCGATATATCGCACGCAGGAGATGGAGGACCTCGTCGAATGGATGCGCGATTATAATACAAAGGTGCAGACGGATAAGCTGAGCTTTTACGGCTTTGATATGGAGCAGTACGCATACAGCTTTCGATATCTGTTGGATGAACTTAAAAAGGAGAACGCCGACACGACGGAGCTGGAAAGCATATGGGATGACAAAAAGGGCGCATATAGGCAAAAATACAGCGCGAAGGAGCGAAGCGAAATAATAGAAAAGGTCAAAGATGAGATTCCGGAGGATAACGCTTGGGCGAGACAGCTGGCGGCTGTGCTGATACAGAACATCGAGCTGGGGAAATACATTGACGATTCGGGCGAGTTAAACGAGCATCGGGACAGCATGATGGAGCAAAACATACTATGGATATCACAGCGGGAGAGGGCCTTGGGCAACGAGTGCATCATAATATCGGGGCATAACAATCACGTGATGAAATGCGAAAGCCCGGGCATGGTCGGAATGGGCGCACTTCTTGCAAAGGAGCTGAAAAACGGTTATTATGTTATAGGGACGGATTTTTATAAATCCACCTGCAACCTGCCCAAGCCGTTTACGGGAAAGCGCTTTACGCACGTGTTCTATTCATATGACCCGCTCGCAAAGGCGGCGAAAAAATGCGGTTTTGACGTGAGCTTTTTGGATTTTTCAAAAATCCCGGAGACATCCGCATTAAATGAGCAGTTATCAGGTGAAATTTGCATGGGCTCGTTGGGCGAAAGCTACAGCATTTTGATGGACTTTATGCCGAAAAGCTATCGGGTCATGCGCACGCCGAGAGCGGCATATGACGCTATGATTTTCGTGACGGACGCGCGTCCCATCGAAATCAAGCCCGCGGAATGATTTGAAAAAGAGAGGAAAACATGGCATTCGACTTTAAAAAGGAGTACAGGGAGTTTTATCTTCCCAAAAACAGACCGCAAATCGTGACCGTGCCTCGTGCGAATTTCGTCGCGGTGCGCGGAAAGGGCGACCCGAACGAGGAGGACGGGGAGTACAAGCGGGCGATAGGCGTGCTGTATGCCGTATCATATACCCTTAAAATGAGCTATAAAACGGATTATAAAATCGCTGGATTTTTTGAATACGTCGTCCCGCCGCTCGAGGGCTTCTGGTGGATGGACGGCATGAAAGAAATTGACTATTCGGATAAATCCGCGTTTAACTGGATATCGGCTATACGCCTGCCCGATTTTATAAGAAAAGAGGACTTTGACTGGGCGGTGGATACGGCGCGCAAAAAGAAGAAGACGGACTGTTCGGCGGCACAGCTTTTGACGATTGACGAGGGGCTTTGCGTACAGATTATGCACATCGGGCCATATGACGATGAGCCAAAGAGCGTCGCGCTCATGGACGAGTATGTTAAGGAAAACGGGTATCAAAATGATTTTGGCGACAGACTGCACCACGAGATATATCTCTCCGATCCGCGAAAAACCGCGCCGGAGAAGCTCAAAACGGTGATAAGGCATCCTATAAAGAAGAGAACGTGAAATGACGGAGCTGACGGCGGGCGATATTTGCCCGCTGCCGGCTTATGTTTTCGATAGTTTTTTGCATTTTGAATTATGTAGGTTTGTCAATGATGTGTTACACGCTTCGGAACGAAAAAAGGATAGTTCTAGGCGACTTCCAGCCGAGTGGC
>CAKROK010000051.1 GCA_934373295.1 uncultured Christensenellaceae bacterium
TAATAATAAGGTATCTCTTTTGGCTCGTCGCAGCAAGCGTAATTGACATGAGGTCGCTAAAAAGCGACCTCATTGTCTAATAACGCTGCTGCTCCTCTATCCCAAAAGAGATGATTTATACGCAAGTCTTTCGCCTTGTGCTGCGAAGATAAAACGAGCTTGCCGAATAGGCGCGGCGCAGGTTTTTGCGGCAAAGCCGCAAAAACTAAGCCCGCCCGCCGCCCCCGCGGGGGCGGCGGGCGGCCACTTTCAAAAGCGAAACGGCTTTCGCCGTTTCGCTTTTGAAAGCTGCGCCGCGCGCGGACGAGTGAATTGAAGCTTTTTAACTTCAGCGGGACGTCATATCAGCACGAGTTTAAAATGGAGCTTTGCATTAGCAAAGCAACCTCAGGCTTCCAAAATGCACCACCTTGCCGCCCCTTTCCTGCGACTCAGTTCAATCGACGTACTAAAGTACGCCTCATTCACCTCGCTTGAAAAGTGACGACAAATCGGCACATTTTGGTTGCCTGTTTTTGGGAAAGTTAAGAAAACTACGGTTTTAAGTTAAAACATAGTTTACTTTTAAATCAAGCGCACGAATCACCCGCCCCCACCACATTTCAACTATTCCTCCCTACATATCACTTACGCCCCTGTGCGCCTCCCTCGCCTTGCAATACCCCGTCAAAAAAGCTATAATTAGAAAAAACACGATATTTAAGGAGATCGCCGTGTCCGTTAAAATAACAGGTATTTCATGGAGAGATTGCGTTTTAAGAATCGATGCGCCGTGTGAGCAGATATCGCTTACGAAAATAGGCGGGCAGAGCCGTGATATCGCGGCTGTTTTCGCCGCAAAGCCCGTATGTTTGCCCGAAAGGACGGACGAGGGCTTTTTGATAAACGTCGTGAATGTGGATTCCCTCCTTCTTGCGGAGGGCGGCTATGCGTTTTTTGATGAGGAGGGCGCGCCCATCGAGGCGGACGCAAAGGTGCTGTCCGATCTGTTGTCCCTCGGACGCGCGTTCGTGTACGACGGGGGCGCGTATAGCCTAGTCGCGGAGATGACCTGCGCCGCGGACGACGCGAGCTGCCGGACGTTCCCTATATTGAACATCAGATACATGCGCAGGAACAAAAACGCTCGCCGCCGCCGGCCGTTTGCGGAAGCTCTGTGCGCAAAGCAGGCGCTTTCACGCATAGTGAAATACACCGCACAGCACGTGTTCAATGCGTATTATCACGTCGCGCGGCTGTTCTGCGCCCATGCGGATAAAACGGTGCTTTTCGCGTCTCAAAACCGAAACGACGCGAGCGCGAACCTCGCGGCGATAGAGCGCAGGATGTGCGAGCGGGGCATGGATAAGGACTATCGGCTCATACATTCCCATCACGACATATTCTCGCTGGGCGTCGCGGGAAAGCTGAAGAGCTGGCTTGATTTCCTCACAAAGGCGGCGAGAAGCGACTATATCTTTTTAGACGACTATACCCCTACTTTAAACGGATTAAAGCTGTCTAAAAAGACGCAGCTCATACAGACGTGGCACGCGGGCTTCGGCTTTAAGCGCGTGGGATATTCGCGCTTCGGGCTTGCGGGCGGGCCGCACGCTGTTTTATCCGGGCATAGGATGTACACGCTGGGTCTGGTGGGCTGTGAGGAACTCAAGCCCATATTCGAGGAGGTCTGGGGTATCGATAAGAGCAGGCTTTTGGCTACGGGCTTGCCCCGCCTCGATCACTTTTTGGATGAGGACGCCGCCGCCCGCGCAAACGAACGCCTGTTTGAAAAATATCCCGAGCTTTCGGGCAAGAGGTTTATAGTATTCGCGCCCACGTATCGCGGATTGGGTCATGACGACGCGCACTATGACTATTCCAAAATAGACTTTGACGCGCTGTATGCCCTTTGCGAGAAAAAGGACGTCACATGCGTGTTTAAGATGCACCCGTTCATAGCCCAAAAGCCGCCTGTCCCAGAGAATATGCGCGATAGGCTGATGTCTGTCGAAACGGATATAAACGACTTATACTACAGCGCGGCCATGCTCATAACGGATTATTCGTCCTGCTTCTATGAGTTCATGCTGTTAAAAAAGCCCGTGCTGTTCTATGTCTATGACGAGGACTATTACTGCGCGTCGAGGGGCGTTCAAAGAAGCCTCGGCGAGCTTGCGCCCGGTCCGCTCTGTCACGACTTTGACGAGCTGCTGACGCAGATAGATAACGCCCTTGAGGGCAAAGTGGACATGTCCCATGCGCGCTTTATCGACAAGTGCGCCGAGCGGGGGAGGATGGCGAGCGATATCGCGATTGATAAGGTGTTTTATAGGAGGTAATAATATGTTTTCACCTATGATAAGAAAAAAACAGGCGCTCGATGAAAACGAGTGCGTCGAGATATTGAAAAACGCAAGCTCGGGCGTGCTCGCGCTGCTGGGAGAGGATGGCTATCCCTACGCCTTGCCCATGAGCTTCGCGCTTTCGGGAAATTCGATATATTTTCACTGCGCGATAAGGGGGCATAAGCTGGATTGCATAAGAAACGAGTCCCGCGCGTCCTTTTGCGTGACGGACAGAGACGAAGTCGTTCCGCAGGAGTTCACGACGCTTTACCGCAGCGTGATAGTCTTTGGTAAAATGACCATTCTCTTAGAAAAGGAGGATATTGCCCATGCCGCGCGTACTTTGGCGGAAAAGTATTGCCCGCAGGAGACCGCTAAAACCGTAGAGTCCGCGATAGACGGCGCTGTTGGCAGGATGCTCGCGCTAAGGCTGGATATTGAACATATAACGGGGAAACAGGCAGGGGGACTTGTTAAAAAATAGAGGAGAAACGCCCTTGGAGATAATTGTAAGCAGATATTTAAAAACGCTTGAGCAGGCCGCGCTCGAGCTTGCGGGAGAATCTAAGCGCGCGGGACGGTATACGATATTGCTCGTTCCGTCTCAGGCGAGCTTTCTCATGGAAAAGCAGATAATCGCCAAATACGGCGGTTTTTGCGATATAGAGGTAATGAGCTTTGAAAAGCTCACGCACAGCATTTTGGATAGGACGGGCGGACGCACGCTGCCGCGCACGGATATCACGGGCGTGTCCATACGCATACGCCGAATTCTTGCGGAAAGCGCGGATGAGCTAAAGCTGTTTGACCCTAAGCGCGACGACGAGCTGCATATGCGCCTTGCGTCCTCCATAGCCTCGATAGAATCGGAGGATATCGGGCCGGATGAGCTTAGGGCTTTAGCGCAGCAGGCGGAGGGGCAGCTTTCCGATAAGCTATATGACCTTGCGCTCGTGATGGAGCGGCTTTCGGGCGAGCTTTCGGATGAGCTAACGCCCGCGATGGTGGAGAGATACGCCGCGCAGCTCATACCGCAAAGCGATTTTTTAAAAGACGCGCGCGTTATAATACACGGCTTTGAGCTGCTGACGGCGGGCCGCCTTAATATGATAACCATGCTGCTCACGGCGGGATGCGATGTGAGCGTGCTTTTAGAGGCAGATAAGGATGACGACGTGTTTTATCACCAGAACATGCTCGCCTTGCGATTGGAAAACGCCGCGAGAATAGCGGGAAAGAGTACAAAATACAGAACGTTGAAGAACAACGCCGCGGATATGAGCCGCGATATAGCGTTTTTGGAGGACGCGCTATACTCATTCCCCATGAGAAAAAGCCCGTTCCCTGCGGAAAATATAGAGATAGTATGCGCGAACAGCGAGCAGGCGCAGGCGGACGTAATAGTCTCAAGGATATTGGAGGAAAACGCCGCGGGGATGCGCCTTAGAGATATCGGCATACTCTGCCCGTCGCAGCCGCCCATGCGCCTTTGTGAAGCGCTGACCGGCGCGGGGATAAGCTATTCCGCGCGTCAAAAGCGCCCGCTTTCGCGGCACAGGCTTTGCGATTTCGTGCTGTATGCGGTAAAGCTCGTGTATAACGGCAGATGGGCGACGGCGGATGTCGAGGCGTTTTTAAAGACGCGTATGCTGCTCGACACGCGCGAGACGGACGCCCTTTTAAAATACGCCGCACAGCACGGCTTTAAGGGCTATAGGTATAAGGACGCATGGGAGGATGAAGAGGCGGAGAGCCTGCGCAGCCGCGCCGTCGCGCCCGTCATGATAGTCGCGGGGCAAAAGGACGCCGCGCAGGCGTGCTTAAAGCTGCGCGAATTCATACTTTCAAGCGATATCCCGGATAGGCTTGAGGCGGAGGCCGCCATGCTCGAGAGGTGTTCTCGTGCGGAGGAGGCGCGATTCACCTCACAGGCGGCGGAAAAGGTCTGCGATATACTCATGCAGACGGCGGCATGCGCACAGGGCATGGATAATAAACAGCTCTATGCGCTTTTGAAGTGCGCGTTTAACACGGCGCAGGTCGCGATAGTCCCGCCCGGCGCGGATGAGATAGTGCTGGGGGATATCTCACACTCCATCATATCGAGGAAAAAATTGATGATAATATGCGACGCGGAGGACACGACCCTGCCCGCGCCGCCCGCACAGGGCTTGTTCACGGTGGACGAGCTTTGCGGGCTAAACGAAAAGCTGTTCTTCCCCGGGCTTTCTCTTGCGGAGGATCAGCGCATATACATCCGCCGCGCGGTCTCGGGCGCAGATAAGCTGATGATAACCTATGACGAGCGAAAGGGACTGCCCTCAACGGTGATAGAGCGCATTTTGAGGATTTTCAACGGACTGGACGTTAAAAAATCACAGGACATCCCGCTATGCTCGGCGGACGCAGTTGAGCGGGCGGCGGCGGGCGAGCTGCGCGCGACGCTGGACGGCGCGGACATGCCGCTCAAAAACGCGAGCGCCGTTTTGCAGTCGGGCGGAGGGGATATCCTCGCCGCGCTCGAGTTTGAAAACAGACCGACTCGATTAAGCGAAAAGACCGCGAGGGAGATATACGGCGCACAGCTCAAGAGCAGCGTGAGCCGCATTGAGGAATTCATGAGCTGCCCCTATCGGCACTTTATAAACTACGGACTGCGCCCGCAGAACGTCACCCTTTTAGAGGAGGACAGCCGAATGACGGGCAGCTATGTTCACGAGCTTTTGGACGGCATAAACCGCGCCCTAAAGGCGGATCACATGCGCTGGGACGAGGCGAGCGACGAAAAGCTGCATGAGCTTACGCAAAACTGCGCTAAAAGGCTGCGCGAGACGCACAACTCGGGCTATTTCAAGACGGATAAGCGTGCGCAGAGGATAGGACGGCGGCTGGATGAGGAGGTCGAATACACCGCGAAGGCGATACGCGACCACTTCAAGGGCAGCCATGCATATGTCGATAAGAGCGAATTGAAATTCGGCGGCAACGGCGAGCTGACGATAGACACGGACGCGGGCAGCATAGACATACGCGGCGTGGTGGACAGAGTGGATATCGCAGTGGCGGAGGACGGCACGCGCTTTTTACGCATAGTGGACTATAAATCGGGCGATAAGAAATACCGATTGAGCGAGGTGTTTTACGGCATAAGCATACAGCTCATAGTCTATTTAATGGCGGCGATGAAGATATATGAGGGCTGTATCCCCGCGGGCGGGTTCTATTTTCACATAGACATGCCCTTTTCAAAGTACACGGACGACGAGCGCTTTATGGACATGCGCATGAACGGCTTTTTGGTGGACGATAAAAAGACCGTCCTGCTGTTTGACGATACCAAAAACGGAAAGCTTATAAGCATGGAAAAGAGCTTTTTAAAGGACGGCAGCGTGCGCGGGGGGATAACCGCGGACGACATAGACATGCTCATGAAATACACCCGAAGGCTCATCGCGCAGGCCGTCCACGCGATTTTTTCGGGCGAGGACGATATTTCGCCCTATTATGAATCTGCGGAAAAGAACGCCTGCGCATATTGCGATTACCGCGCGATATGCCGCTATGACGAGAGCTTTTCCGCAAACAAGGCGAGGATAATGAGCAAAAAGAGCATGGACGACATTAACGCGGCCGAGCGGGAGGAGCAAGATGAAACTGACAGATAAACAGGCGGCGGCGGTGAATACGCGCGATAGGGATATCATAATATCCGCGGCGGCCGGCTCGGGAAAGACCACGGTTTTGGCCGAGCGCGTATTATCGCTCATAAAGGAGGGCGCGGACATCCGCCGTATGCTCATATGCACGTATACGCGCCCTGCGGCGGCGGAGCTTAGGCGCAGGATATACGACAGCCTTTCCCGCGCGGCGGGCGAGCTTAAAGACGCGCGCCTGCGCTTTCAGGCGGACTGCGTCCAAAGCGCGCTCATAGGCACTATACACTCGTTCTGCACACAGGTCATAAACGACAACTTCCTGCGCGCCGGGCTTAAGCTGGGTTGGAGGACGGGCGGGACGGCGCTATGCGACCGGCTTAAAAGGGACGCCGTGGACGACGCATTAGGCGAGCTTTATGAGGAGGAAAACGCCGATATGCTCTGGCTTTCTGCGAGATACGGCGGGCGGGCGGATAAGGCGCTTGCCGAGCAGCTTTTGGCGCTATACGAGCTTTCGCGCTCGCTTCCCGAGGGCATCGACGGGCTTAAAAAGGATAAAGAACAGTTTGAAGAGCTGATACGGCAAGGTAAGCGCGAATACATCACGGGCGAGCTTGCTTTGATGCGCACGCTTGCGAAGAACTGCATAGATACGGCGGCGCTGTATGCGGATTTTGAAAAGGAATACCCCTCTGCGGAGCAGATATATGACATGGTGGAAAATCTCGCGCACACATATGAGCAAAAGGGCGAGGAGGCGCTGGCGCAGATGATCTCATCGTTCAGCCTGCCCCGATTAAAGCCCCGCCTAAAGCCGGAGGACGCCGTGGCGCACTATAAGAGCTGCAAGCAGGGCATAAAGGACTGCGCGGCGGAAATTGCGGAAATATTGGAAAAGCGCGAATACGGCACAGCGCAGGAGGCGGAGTACATGGCCCGCCTGGGCGACGCGCTCAATACCGTACTTGCGCGCTTTCAGACGTGCTATGAGCGCGAAAAATCCGAGCGCGGCATACTCGATTATGACGACCTCATACACACGGCATATGCGCTTTTAAAGCAGGGCGACATCGCCGAGCAGTATAAAAACAAGCTCGATCACGTGTTTATAGACGAATATCAGGACACGAACGAGATACAGGACGCGCTCTTGGAGAGGATATGCGCAGATGACGTCCGGTTTATCGTGGGCGACGTAAAGCAGTCCATATACAGCTTTAGACTCGCGGACCCGAGCGTATTTATAAAGAAGATAGAAAAGATATCCGAAACCGGCCGCGTGATATACATGAATGACAACTTCAGAAGCTCGCCCGACGTTATAGACGAGATAAACCGCATAATGGGCGAGCTCATGAATAAGGAGCTGGGCGGCGTGGATTACACGGGAGGAGAGGTACTCGTCGCGGGGCGGGATAACCCCGGAAGCGTGGAGATATTGGCCGCGGTGGACGCCGAAAAGCCGTATGACGCCGAGGCGGACATGATAGCTAAAAAGGTCGAGCAGCTTTTAAACGAAGGGTATAAATACGGCGATATCGCGATACTTTTAAGGAAGAAATCGCGCGCGGACATAATAAAAAAGGCGCTGGAGATAAGGGGAATACCCATGTTTTTCGACGGCGCGGTGGGCTCGCCGCCCGAGATCGACCTGTTCGTGGAGCACTTAAAACTGCTGGACAGCGAAAACGACGACCGCTCGCTTATAGCGGTGATGAGGTCGCCCGCCGTGGGCTTTAACGAGGAGGAGATGGCGCGCATACGATGCAGCCTGCCCGAGGGCAGCTTTGCGGACGCGGTACGCGGATATGACAAAGACGACGAATTATGCAAAAAGATCGCGGGGTTTTTGGCGCAAATAGAGAGGCTGCGCCTGCTTGCGCACGCCATGCCCACGGAGAGCTTTTTGATAGAGCTTAAAAAGTTCACACGGTTTGATGAGATATTGCCCGCGCTTAGCGCAGGCGAGATGCGATATGACAGCTTTACGCGCTTTTTCGACAGCCTGCTCGGTTATGCGGGCGAGGGCGGGCTATACTCGCTCATATGCACGCTCGAGCAGATAAAGGAGAAAAACGGCGGCTCATATGCGCAGGCAGAGGACACCGCCGTGCCGGATAACTGCGTCAACATAATGACCATACACAAGTCAAAGGGGCTTCAATTTAAGGCGGTCATAGTGTCTCAGCTTGCGGATCAATTCAACATGCAGGATACGCGCGCGGTGATGATGGGCGACAGGCGCTGGGGTGCGGTATCGGATATTTTCGATGCGCAGCATTTGCGCAGATTTCCCTCCCTGAGCAGGACGCTGCTATGCGACGAGCGGGCGCGCGCCGCCGTATCCGAACAGCTAAGGGTGTTATACGTCGCGCTCACCCGCGCGGAGGAGCGGCTGATAATGACATGCGGCGTGAAGCGCGAGGACACGTTTTCATACGTCCCGCCCATAAAGGGCAGGAGCTTTATGAGCTGGCTATATCTGCTTTACGGCGATAATATCAAGTACGTCTATCCCGAAAGGCAGGATATTAAGCAGGAGCGAAGGGCGGCGCTGGAGGACGTGATATCCGCCGCAAAGGCACAGACGCCCGTAAATGTGCTGCATCCGCATTTTAACGACATCCCCGTGAAGCTGGGCGTGAGCTCGCTTTTAAGCGCGTATGAGAGCGACGGCAGCACGCAGCGGCCGGAGCAGCCTGTGCTGGACGAAGCACCTGCCGAGGGACGCCGGATAAACTGCGGCACGGATTTCGGCACGCTCGTACATGCGTTTTTACAGCACTATGACTACAAAAACCGCCCGAGCATAGGTGAAACGGTAGAGACGCTGAAAGCTCGTCGGCTTTTAGACGATGCGGACGCGGCGCAGATATTGGGATTTGAAGGCGCGCTTTCGCGGTTCATACATTCGCCAATCGCGGACAGGATAGCCGCGGCGGACGAGGTTTTGCGCGAGCTGCCCTTTTCGATAGGCATATCCGCGCTCGAGTTGGGATATGACAGCGACGAGACGGTGGTAATACAGGGCATAATCGACCTCGTACTGCGCGAGGGCGGCGAGTATACCATAATCGACTACAAGACCAATCTTTCGCGCGACTATGACAAGCTGCGCGAGCATTACGCGCCCCAGCTCGGCTTTTATCGCCGTGCGCTGGAGCAGAGCCGGGGAGTGAGAGCGAAGAGCTGCCTGCTGTGCTTTATACGGTCGGGGGGAGTTTTGGAGGTGTGAGGTAGCGTTTGCGCGCTTGGGTCTTTTAAATGCAAAACATTTCGAGATACGGCAGGGCTCCCGAAAAGGTGGTAGCGACAGTGAGACGTCGGGAGGGCGTTTACAACTTAAGCAGGCTCACATAAAGACACTTTCAAAAAGTAAACGATTGAGAGCAGCACAACCGCTCACGGGAGCTGCTGGCAAAGACTTATCTTGCCAACACCGATATGACTACTGAGGACATTGCGTTCCCGTTGGGGTATCAGGAGATTGAACCGTTTATCAGAGCTGCCGTTTGGACAGGACAGACAATCAGCAAATATCGGCAATCAATATAATGAGCACAGCCCTCTGCGGTCATTCCATGGAGGGTGTTATTTTTTACTTTTTCGGGGGTTCGATTTTCGGTTTACAGTTGCCTGCCTGTGAGGAAGTAGCCTAAACAAGTAAACTGAAAGCCAATCGAGGAGGGCATTTTCTCTTCGATGGGCTTTTTTATTTGTACTTGACGTGTTGATACTGCCCGTGCTGCTTCGTGCGTTTCCCATATTGAATCGCAAATTTGGGACAATGGTGCAGGCATCCGAGGCACATGACGCATTCATCTTTGATCCAAACCGGTCTTTTCTCCCGAATCTCGATGGCGGAAACGGGACAATTCCGCGCGCACAGTCCGCAGCCGATGCAGGTATCTTCTACTGTGAAATGACTTGTCCTGCGCATGGAGTCGTATTCCAGACCGTAAAACGCTTTTGCGAGAAACAGCGGTGTTTTATCCTTCATAAAATCGCCGCAGGCACGATTTTGTATTGCGCGGATGATACGGTCGATCTGCGGCTCTGCGGCTTCGTTGATGCGCTGTACTTTGCTTTTGTCGCTCAGATTATAGATGGGCGTCCAAGTGTCCGGCATTTTCACGCTGAATTTCGCAGAGACGGAAAGACCGTTGGGGCAGAGAATATCCTCGGCAAATCTTCCGGTCTGTCCCGGCGTCGTGCCGTAGGTCGCGGCGAACCAGAGATAATCCGGCTTTGTATGCAGCGTCAGCTTTTGCAGAAACTCCCGAACAATGATCGGCAAGCTCCAAGCGTAGGTCGGACTGACGATTCCCACCGTTATGTCTGCTTCATCAAAGGAAAAGCTGTCGCCTTTGCAGCAGTCGCTAATAGATATGGTTTTATCGCCCGTTGCGGCGGCAATGCGGTCAGCGACATATTTGCTGTTTCCTGTTGCGGAAAAATAGAAAATCATATTCTCATCTCCTTAACCCAAGCCCGCGAATTTCACGAGCAGTGTGTGCGGGACAAGTTTTGCAAGCAGCCGGTAACACTTGTAGAACGCCCCAGTGGTGTAGACCGCCCGACCGTTCTTTGCCGCTTTCAGCGACTTCACAGCAGCAATCTTCGGGTCAATGACCGGCAAGCGTTTTTGCCCCTTGGTCAGTTCGGCTTTTCCGTTATGCTGGTTCATTTCCGTGAGCATCAGACCCGGACACATGGCGCATACATTGATTTTCCGGTGCTTCAATTCCTCGCGCAGGCCAAGACAGAACGCAGACAGATAAGATTTTGATGCGCAGTAAACGATCAGGTTGGTATTGGGGACGAACGCAGAGGTCGAGGACACCTCCAAAATCGTACCGCCATCGACAATATACGGCAGGCAAACCCTTGTGATCGCCGTTGCGCCCTTGCAGTTCAGGTCGATGATTTTCAGCATCCGCGACAGCTCCATTTCCTCAAACGGCGCACCACCGGCGATTCCTGCATCGTTCACCAGCACCTTGATCTGCGGTTTTTCCTGTTGCAGCTTTTCGGCAAATACTTCATAACTGTTCATATCCGACATATCCATCGGGATCACCACACAACGCTTGTCAGGGCACTTCGACGCGACCTCTTTTAGCCGGTCTTCCCGCCTTGCGATCAGCCACAGTTCCTCAATTTCCGGGAACACCTTGGTTACGGCGTCCACATAACAGGTTCCGAGTCCGGATGATGCTCCGGTAATCACAGCAATACTCATAATTGTTCCTCCATAGTTAAACAAGCGTATATATTTAGACACTTGCAAAATCAACTGTTATTATGGTACAATATCATCAAGTCCATTTCAAGGCACAGAATGGAGCGTGCGTCCAGCCTTGGACAAATTTCAAAAAATGCAAAAGGTACGCCATGAAATACGATCTTTCAAAACCTCTCACGCGGGGAGCTAAGCGAACGCTTGACGCGCTCAGCGGTGCGATGTTCTTGCTTTTGTCGGAGAAATCCTTTGAAGAAATCACCGTTGGCGAGCTGTGCGAACAGGCGCAATACCCTCGTGCGACATTCTACAATTATTTTGACGATAAATATGACCTTTTGAACTATTGCTGGCTCTCGCTTGCAGAAAAAATAGGGCTTTCGGAATACCATCATGCACCGGAAAATGAAATGCTCTATCTTTTCTTTGACCGAATCTACGCCTTTACAAAACAGCATAGCGAATTGATCGGCCGTGTATTGTCTCACAATCCGGAGGTCGGCTATATGTTTTCCAGCTTCCGCAACTTTCTGAACAGCCAGATGCGGCGGATATTCAGGGATTGCCCGGATGCGCTGCACAAGGATATTCCGAATGAGCTGCTTGCCGATCATTACAGCAATACGCTGTTCCTCGTGTGGCAGTGGGCTGCGGTCAAGTGCGCAGATTGCTCCAAAGAAAATGCTCACATATATCTGAAACAGCTTCTCACATTTGATTGAATTAAGCAAAGCAGCATCTTCAACACCTCTCATCGGTGAGATATACGCCCTCTGCGGTCATTCCGTGGAGGGTGTTATTTTTTACTTTTTCGGGGGTTCGATTTTCGGTTTACAGTTGCCTGCCTGTGAGAAAGTGTCCCGAATAAATAAACCGAAAGCTACTTGATCGGCAGTATCCCCGTGTTATTCTTGAAGAGTTCCGCAAAGCGCCTGGAGATGGAGTAACCGATCATCTGGGCGATCTGACCCATGGTGAAGTCAATGTCGAACAGAAGGTGCTCCGCCCGGCTTATAGCCGCCCCCGGATATACTTGTCGCTTAAAGCAGGTTTTGAGCTTGCTTGTACTCATGCAGGCGATGCTTGCAAGGCGCTCCGGCGGGATGTGCCGCCGACACTTTGGGACTTTTTGAAAAGCTCCTGCCATGACGGTGAGCTGCATCTATGCGCCTCATCTGACAGCGGCCAGCAAGGCAGCGGACGAGCTTTCCATTGCTTCCGCAACAAAAGGCATTGAGAACCCGAAGCCCCGTACCTGTCTTGTGAAAATTCACTTGATTTTTAAATGAAACAATCCCGCTACAGAGGTGTTCCGCAGCGGGATTGTTCGTTACAGATATGGATTTAGGTTCGTTGTATTTACTGATTTTCCTTCCGCTCGGAATAGTATTCCGGAACGGGCGGGATCTGATTGATGGCGTTCACGATTTCGTGCATAGTCTGCGGAAGCTTCAAGGGATTTACCTTCGGCAGGTCGCTGACCTCGATCTTGTCCTTGCCCAGCAGGGTCTTGAGCGCCACATTGACCATGCGGATATCATACTGGCCCTGGAACAGCGGCGTGATGGGGCGGTCAAGGTGCAGCATCCGATAGACGGCGATCATGGCCGTGCGCACAGAGGTTTCCACAGTGAACACCACATCGCCCTCCAACTCCACGAACTGGCCGATGAACGCGAGGTTCTTGTTGCCGTTGGGAATGACCTCCGGACGATCTTTCAGCTTGCGGGGCATGAACTGGCTGGTGATATAGGGCATGACCACGGGGATGGCGGTGATATGGGGCATGATCTCGTCGATTTTGTCCTCCAGCCCGCAGTAGTATAGGAACTCTCGCATGATCTCCTCGCCGGAGCACTGGGTCATGGGCTTCTTCACATATGTGCCGCGGTTGTTTGCGTGCAGGCCGTAGAACCACATGAACTGGACATTCTCCGGCTGATCGGGGGCCACGGGCTGGAGCGGAACGTTGTAGTTGATGAACCACGGTGCGTCCACAAAGGTGGAACAGCCGCCCTTGCCGGTGAGGTTGCCGGTCTTTTCGGCCAGATAGTCAAAGAACTGGGGATAGTCCCGCACGGTCACGGAGCAGGAGACAAAATTGCTCTTGTCTGGATCGAACGCGAACTTCTCGGGATGACCGTACTCCGGGCACTTGGCTGCCAGTTTTTCCCACAGAGAGAAGCAGCCCTTGTGGACGGTGTCGCGATTCATCACGGGGGCCTCGGTCATGCTGCCCTGTGTGGAGTTCTGGGTCATGGAGCCGTTTGTGAAGAACACGAGGTCTTTCTCCGCCATGGGAACGATTCTTTCGTCGCTGCCTTCACCGATATGCAGCGCCGTCACCGTCTTGTCGCTGCCCTCGACCTTGATATCCATATCCGTGACCGTGCTGCCCGCGACAAAATTCACGCCGTGGTCCGCAAGGTATTTTTCCAGAGGACGAATAAGGCTGTTATACTGGTCGTACTTCGTGCGCAGTATGCCGCGCAGGCTGCGGATCAGGTGAAGCTGGTGCATGAAGCGCACGGCATAGCGGCGCATCTCGATCAGTCTGTGGTAGGGCTGGAACGCCAGCATGGAACTCCAGTAGTACCAAAGCTGGCTCTGGAAGAACGCAGGGCTGAACCACTGCTCGATGGTCACATCTTCGAGCTGATCTTCGGGTGTGAGCATCATTTTGATCATCTGCTCCTGGATCTCGGGTGTGACGCCCATCGTGGATTCATCGTGCGCCTTGAAGCCCTGCTCCCACAGACGGTGCTTGGAATTGATCTCCCAATTTTTGTTGCACTCGCGCGTTTCGTCAAGGACAGTGCGACCTTCTTCGTAAAGGGACGGGATGCTGCCGAACAGATCCCACAGGCACTCCATATACGGCTCCAGCTCGCGCTCGCCGCGGGACACATAGCCTGTCTCCGATGCTCCGGCACAATCCATAGAACCGCCGAACACGGGGAGTTGGTCATAAATGGTGATGTTCTTGCCGGGCATCTGCGCGTCACGGACAAGGAATGCTGCCGCGGAAAGTCCCGCGATACCGCCGCCGACAATGTAAGCCTTTCTTTCGTCAATGCCCTCAGGCTTGCGGGGGTGTACTCTGTCATAATTTCTCATAATTCATAACTCCTTTCGATCGGCAGCTGCCTGATTTCATACAGCTGTTGACTTTTGTTTTCGATTGCAGTATAGTATTAAAAGTCATAAGACACAACCGTTAATTTTAGCCATAATATATAAAATCCGACATATGTATTAACATCATCGAACTTTGGAGGTATTTATGAGAGAAAAAATCGGCGGTAAAGCCGAATACCGCAGTGCGATCCGTTCCCGACGCATGATTCGGGAAGCTTATACGGCGTTGCTGAAAGAAAAAGACCTTTCCAAAATCACGGTCACGGATATTGTCAATCGGGCGGATATAAATCGGGCGACCTTTTATGCCCATTACCCGGATGTTCGGGGTGTGACCGAGGAAATCGAGAACGAGATCATCGCAAAGATGCTGGTTGTCCTGAAAGAATTTGAATTCACAAACTTTTTCCGCAATCCTACCCCGCTGCTGTTGCAGCTCAGCCGATACCTCGAAGAAGATGCGGAGTTCTACCGAATTCTAATCAAAGCCAATGGCTCCGAAATCTTTATGGAGAAACTGAAAAAGAGATTTACCGATTATATGCTCAATGACAGTGACATCCCGGAGGATATGCGCCATTCCAAAATGGTCAGCCTCCGTGTCTGCTATTTTGCCGGTGGAATCGTGAACCTCTATAAGCAGTGGTTTCGCGGTGACTTAGACTGCACGCTCAATGATATTGCGCTGGAGGTCAGCAGGCTGTTGCAGTTGGAAGCAAAGGAACTGTTTTAATAGCTGACAAAATGGTTTAACTCACACGGCGGCTGTCGGAAACGGGATCGCACGATCCTGTTTCTGTTTTAAAAATATACACTGCAACAGGCAGAGGATATCACAATCCTTTGCCTGTTTTCTTTTTGCGAGTAATCCACCCTCACAGAAATTTAAACATCCAATAAATTCTTTGCTTTTCAGGTGCTCAATCACCTTGTTTTTTGCCCTGAAAAACACAGCGATAAAATAGGTTGCTTTGCTGACGCAAAGCTCCATTATAAACCCGCGCCGACAC
>CAKROK010000052.1 GCA_934373295.1 uncultured Christensenellaceae bacterium
GTATAGCTGAAAACTAAGTTAAGCACTTATGCCAATGTTTCAATCTGAACAAATTAGCGGAGAAGGATGAGGAGGTCGCAGACCTCCTTATGGGAAAGTCTGAAAACCACGGTTTTCAGAAAAAATAACAGAGTAGACTTTTAAATCTGAATAATGTCTTTAAGAACTTGCTATTGACTTGAACAAATCTCTAAAATAGAGCTTTGCGCAAGCAAAGCAACCTATCAAGACCGTAAACGCGGTCTTTTTTTGTTTCTCAAAAAATGTCAAGAGGGACAAAAGTAAAAAATGGTCATGCGCTGTCAAAAAAATTGAATACCAAATGGGCGAAGATTGTCGCATATTTCCGAAAGAACGATGAAAAAGAAAAATAGGAACAGCAATTTGGCGGATTATTGGGAGATTGGTAAAAAATGAACTATCGAAAAGCGCGTTTTGTTTGAGAAGTATGCGCAATGGAATAATGTGAAAACCCGATTAAAAAAACTAAAATCATAATATAAAAATCACCTAAAATTTTCAGGAGGAAGAAAAATGACTAAGACAATGAGAAAAGCATTGGCGCTTGTTCTGGCGATGGTATTCTGCGTGCTCATGCTCGCATCCTGCGGCCAGGCGGCAAACGGCGACGCCGATAAGGTGGACGCATCGGACGATCTGTACATCGGCGTATACTGCTGGGGCAACCTCGAGTATTTCTATGACCACAAGATCGGCCTTGAGGCGGCGGGCAAGATGCTGGGTGTACAGACCAAGTACACCGGCCCCGCGGACGGCGATATCAACGCCATGATAACCGCATTTGAGCAGGCTATCGCGGAAGAGCCGGACGGAATTATCGTTTTCGGTCAGGAGGAGACTCTCGCGGCGGTCATAAACAAGGCAGAAGCAAAGGGAATCCCCGTCGTGACGGTGGACGGCGACGTAAGCTCATCGGATAGAACGACGTTCGTGGGCACGGGCAGCCTTGACGCAGGCAAAATGGGCGGAAACAAGCTCGCCGAGGCAATAGACGGCAAGGGCAAGGTCGCCATACTCACGCAGCCCAGCGCGGAGCTGCATGCCCAGCGCTGCAAGGGCTATGAGGAGGCTTTAAAGGAGTATTCCGACATCGAAGTCGTGCAGATTGGCGATACGAAGTCCGATCCCGTCGTCGCTATCGACGTCGCGAAGGCGATGCTTCAGGCAAATCCCGACATCGTGGGCATAGGCTGCACGGACGCAGTAGGCGGCGCGGCTGTCGCGACGGCGCTTGAAGAGCTGGGCATGGTAGGCAAGGTAAAGGTCATCACCATGGATAGAGATCAGCAGGTGCTTGAAAAGATAAAGGACGGCACTATCTACGGAACGCTCGTTCAGAATTCCGCACTCATGCCCTTCCTGGCGCTTGAGATACTCTACAACATGAAGCACGCGGACGTCGCCGTAACGACGGACAACGCGGCGGCTGGTTTCAAGTTCGCTCCCGCGACGATAGACACAGGCGTCGTATTTGTAGACGCATCCACGGCGGAATATTACATGAGAAGCAACACTTCCGGTGAATAATTATTCGCAATGTGCAAATTCACATCCCCCCGAGCTTAATTGTTCGGGGGGAGAATTATCTGAAAGGATTATTTTAACGATCAAAAAAGGAGATAGTGTTATGCAGTATGTGCTTGAAGCGCACGGTATCACGAAGCGGTTTCCGGGAGTATTGGCGCTCGACCACGCGGACCTCATGCTAAAAAAGGGCGAGGTACGCGCGCTGGTGGGCGAAAACGGCGCCGGAAAATCCACACTGATGCATATTTTAAGCGGCGTGTATTCAAAGGACGAGGGTGAGATAAAGATAAACGGGCAGGGGGTCCACATAAGCTCACCCACGGACGCAGCCGCGCTTGGGATAGGAATAGTGTTTCAGGAGCTTTCGCTCATACCCGAGCTGAGCGTCGCGGAGAACATGTTCCCCAACAGACAGCCCGTGAGCAAGCTGGGCTTTATAAACAAAAAGGAGCTCTTTAAGGATGCTCAAAAGATAATCGACCTCTTTGAGGAGGACATAGACCCGTCCACGCCCGTAAAATTTTTAACGATAGCGAAGCAGCAGATGGTCGAGATAATGAAGGCGATATCGCATGACCCGAAGGTGCTGATTTTAGACGAGCCGACTTCATCCTTGACGCAGATAGAATCCGAAAAGCTATATAACAACATTCAAAAGCTGAAAAATAAGGGCATTTCGATGATATACATTTCGCATCATCTTTCTGAGGTTATGAACGTCGCGGACAGCGCGACAGTGCTTAGAGACGGCAAGGTCGTGACGACGGTCCCCATTTCCGAGGTGAATGAGGAAAAGCTCATAAGCCTTATGGTCGGGCGCGAGATAGTCGAAAAGCACATCGACAGGACGGATAAGATAGACATGTCCAAAACGCTGTTTGAGGCGAAAAACCTCTCGCACCTGTATGAGTTTAAGGACATTTCGTTTAATGTACATTACGGCGAGATCGTGGGGATGTACGGCCTCATCGGCGCGGGGCGTTCGGAAATGGCGAAGTGCATTTTTGGTCTGGATAAGCTGGCGGGAGGAGAGATGTTCTTAGACGGCCAGCCCTTCCGCGCGAAAAATGCGTCGGATGCTATGAAAAAGGGCGTGGTCTATGCGTCTGAAAACAGAAAGTTAGACGGACTGTTTTTAGAAAAGACTATTGCGGATAACTGCGTTTCTCCGCAGCTAAGGGCATTTGCAAGCGGCGTGGGCGTCCTATCGAAGGATAAGATGGACGCGTTTGCGGATGATTGTATTAAGAAGCTGAACGTAGTGACGCCCTCGCGTATGCAGCTCGCGGGGAATCTCTCCGGCGGCAATCAGCAAAAGGTGCTTTTATCGATGTGGCTGGGCATCAATCCGCGCTTTTTGATAGTCGACGAGCCCACAAAGGGCGTTGACGTGGGCGCAAAGGCGGAGATCTATAACATTTTGCGCGCGCTCGCGGACGAGGGCATGGGAATACTCGTAATATCATCGGACATACTTGAGGTTTTGAACATAAGCGACAGGATATACGCCGTAAAGGACGGAAGAATATGCGGAGAATGCCTTGCTCATGAGGCGACGGAGGAATCGGTCGTGGCGGTCGCCGCAGGACGCAGCAATTAAGGAGGTAATAAAATGAATGAAAAGAAACGCGGCTTTAGCATAAAAAAGCTGTTTGAAATAAGAGAATCGGCACTTGTGATATTGATAATACTGTTCGCCGCAATAATGGCGTGCTTCATGCCCAAGTTTTTAGGGCCGAGCAACCTGCTCGCGATATTCATATCGCTTTCATCGACGGCGGTCGTCGCATGCGGAATGTGCGTGCTGCTCGTGACGGGCTGTATGGACCTTTCGGTCGGCTCGATATCAGCATTTTCGGGCGTTATCACCTGCCAGCTTTTAAATAACGTGGGTCTGCCCGTCCCGCTCGCCATAATCGCGGGCGTGCTCGTGGGCGCGGCCATCGGCTTTATAAACGGCTTTATAGTAATAAAGTGGAACATCAGCCCGTTCATAGTTACACTGGGAACGCAGTATATCTTCAGAGGTCTCACGCAGATAATGGCGGAGGGCTTCACGATAATCGGCCTGCCCCAGAGCTTCACGGATATTGGACAAAAGGATATTTTCGGCATACAGCTCCCGATAATATACATGATAGTGATCGTGATAGTGTTCGAGATACTTCTGAGAAAATTCAGATTTTTCAGGCAGTGCTATTTCGTGGGCGGAAACGAAAAGGCGGCGACCATGACGGGCATGAAGAGCAACTATATAAAGGTCATATGCTTTGTGATAGTGGATATGTTAGCGGCGTTTATCGGCGTGATATTCGCGGCGCGTTTCGGAAACGCCTCCGTCACGATAGGCACGGGCATGGAGATGCAGGTCATAACGGCGTGCGTAATAGGCGGCGCGAGCCTCTCCGGCGGCGAGGGAACGATAATCGGCGCATTTTTGGGCGCACTGCTCATGTCCATGATAACAAACGCGTTAAACATGATAGGCGTGGACACGTTCTGGCAGAACGTCTGCACCGGCGCAATATTGATCTTCGCGGTAGTGCTGGATACCGTAGTTAAAAAGCGCAGAGAGCTGGGCGTAAAGATAGAGACGTCAAAGAAGCGCGACGAAAGGCTCGCGGCGTAAAATCAGGAGGAGTTATGCAAAGATTAAAGGACAAGGTCTGCATAGTGACCGGCGCGGGAAACGGCATAGGTCTTTCTATCGCCGAGCTGTTCGCGAGAGAGGGCGGAAAAGTCGTCTGCTCATCGCGCAGGGAGTCTAACGGAAAGCCCGTGAGCGATAAGCTCAATAAAGAGGGCCTTGATACTATTTTCGTAAAGTGCGACATCTCAAAAGAGAATGAAATAACGGCGCTTTTTGATAGGACGATAGAAAAATACGGCAAAGTGGACGTGCTTGTGAATAACGCGGGCGTGAATTTCGTAAAGCCGTTTTTGGAGGTTGAGACGGCGGATTGGGACAGGGTCATAAACACTGATTTAAGAGGAACGTTTATGTGTACCTCCCGCGCGGTCAAGGAGATGATAAAGACGGGCAGCGGCTCGATAGTCAACATCACGTCCGTGCATACGCTGCAATGCCTGGACGGAGCTGCGCCCTATGATGCGGCGAAGTGGGGCGTGGTCGGGCTCACAAAATCCGTGGCGGTGGAGCTTGCGGAAAAGGGCATAAGGATAAACGCGCTTTCGCCCGGCCTGATAGCGACGCAGATATGGAACGACCTTTTGGAGGCGTCGCCGGACAGGGAGGAATGCGAGGGCTTTTGGAACTCGAACATCCCCGCAAGGCGCGCGGGTACTCCGGAAGAGGTCGCGTATGCCGCGCTGTTCTTGGCGAGCGACGAGGCGATGTACTTTAACGGCGCGAATATCGTGATAGACGGCGGCATGACGAGCGCGCTTACGAGCAGGGCAGCGTTTGAATCCTCCTCCTGCGAGGGCGGAGAGAGAAAATGATATACAGTGCAAAGGCGGTCTTTGAGGGCAAGGCGGCTCACGGCGAGAGCGCATGGTGGGACGCGAAAAGAAAAGCGGCGCTGTATATGGACTGTGCCGGAAAGCGCATTTTGAGCTATGATCCTAAAACGGGGGAAAAGAGGGAGTTTTATCTCCCCTTTAACCCCATGGCGGTGATGGGCTGTGCTAATGGCGGCTATGTCGCGGTGTCCGAGGACGCCGTATACATGTTGAACGACGATTTTTCGGTTAAAAATGAGATAATGCGTTTTGAGCATAATAAGCCGACAGATCGCTTTAACGACTGCAAATGCGGGCCGGACGGCGCGCTGTATATGGGCTCGATGGGGACGCTTGACGAGCCGGACGAGGGCAAATTATATCGGCTGACATCGTCGGGGGAGATGAGCGTAGTTTTAAACGGCGTGGGAGTATCGAACGGCTTTGCGTGGTCGGCGGATGAAAAAACGCTGTTTTATACGGACACGATACATAACGAGATATATGCCTTTGACTTTGACGGCGGCAGGGTATCGAACAGGCGCGTTATCTTTAAAGATGAAAATGTACTGCCGGACGGCATGTGCATAGACGAAAACGACAATATCTGGGTCGCGCTATGGGGCGCGGGCAAGGTGATATGCGTGGATACGGCGACGGGAGAGGTCATGCATGAGGTGACGGTCGAAGCGCCGCTGACATCGTCCGTGACATTCGGCGGAGAAAATCTCGATACGCTTTTTATAACCACGTCAAGACTGGGCATGACGACGGAAGAATTGGAAAAATATCCGCTTTCGGGGGCGCTTTTTGCGGTAAAGGTGAATGTGCGCGGAAGAGAGCTTTACAGAGGTGATTTTGAATGAGTGAATATATGAGAGCGCTTGTAAAAACCGCTCATGGCGCGGGAAACATGGAGATAATGGACGTCCCCGTGCCCCAAATAGCCGATAATGAGGTGCTTGTAAAGGTAAACTGCGTGGGCGTATGCGGCACGGACATAAAGATATACGACGATACGTTCATATCCGACCCGCCTGTGATAGTCGGGCATGAGTTTGCGGGAGAGATAGTAAAGACGGGCGCGGCTGTCAAAAAACTGACGGTGGGGGAGCGCGTGGTGAGCGAGCAGCACTGGAAGGCGTGCGGCGTATGCAGATACTGCCTCACGGGAAAGAGACATCTTTGCAGCCACAAGAGGTCGCCCGGATATCTTTCAGACGGCGCATATGCTCAGTTTATCGCGGTGGATCAGTCGCTCATACATAAGATACCCGAGGGGATGCCCTATCGCGAGGCGTGTCTCATCGAGCCGATGGGCATAGCGGCGCATGCGATACTTGAAAAGGTGAAAATAGAGGCGGACGACAAGGTCGTCATACTGGGCTGCGGCCCGATTGCGCTCATAGCGCTTCAAATAGTGCGGGCGCTGGGCGCGGGCTGGGTAGCGCTGACGGGGCTGGACGTCGACGAGCCGCACCGCTTCCCGCTTGCGCTCAAGCTGGGCGCAGACAGGGTCATAAACGTCGCAAAGGAGGACGCGGCGGCCATCGTCATGGAGCAGACGGAGGGCATAGGTGCGGATGTGATAATCGACCTTTCCGGCGCGGGGCGAGCCATCGCGGACGCGTTCGGTTTTTTAAGAAAAGACGGACGCTTCTGCGCAATAGGTCTGCCGCATGGGAACATCAGCCTGCCCTGGGCAGAAATGGTTTTAAAGGCGGTGAACGTGTTCTTCAGCTACAGCTCGGGTTACGAGACGTGGGAGAAGTGTCTTTTTTTGATAAACTCCGGAAAGGTCGATCTAAGCCCGTTTACGCAGTCCGTCTATCCCCTTGACGATTGGAAAAAGGCGTTTGAGGACGCCCGCGCGGGACGGGTGCTAAAGGCGATAATTGAGATATGAGGCGGCCGGACATGTTTAAATATTCGATCACATGCGCGTTTAACGACGTTCCTCCTGAGTGGCCCATAACGCTTCGCGGGAGCATCGACGAGGTTTGCGCTCAGGCGGCGGCGATAGGCTATGATGCGCTCGAGCCGCAGATATGCGATCCTAAGAGCTATGATGCCCATGTCTTAAAGAGAACGGCGGAGGATCACGGGCTTAAATTTTCCGCAATCGCGACGGGGCGGGAGCTGCTCGAGCACGGCCTCTGGATGACGTCCGACGACCCGAATATGCGGCGCGCTTCCGTGGATAAGCTGAAGGAGCATATCGACCTCTGCGCACAGCTTGAGGCAATGCTCATAGTGGGGAGCATGAGGAAGAACGTCCCCGACCCGCGGCAGCTTGAAAGGTATCTGGAATATCATGATGATATAATCTATGAGCTGTCAGATTATGCGCAAAAGTGCGGCGTGCTAATAGTTGTGGAGAATATCACGGCGCATATTTCAAACTGGATGAACACTATACAGGACACTGCGAACTACGTAAAGCGCATAGACAGGGACAACGTAAAAATACATCTCGACAGCTACAGCATGCTTCAGGAGGATAACGACATCGCGGGCTGCTACAGAATGTGCGGAGATAAGCTCGCCTACGTGCATTTTACTGACGGGAGCAGGCTGTATACCGGCGGCAGCAATGTGGATTTTAAGGCGCATATGCACGCCATGCTGGATAACGGCTATGACGGATATGTGGCGATAGAGTGCCGCCCGTATCCTGATGCATACACCTGCGCGAGATTCAGCTATGATTATTGTAAAGCGCTTGAGATAATAGTTGGGATAGAGCGGTTCCGAAGGATGCATCCTCTCATAAAAGCATAATAACAAACCAGACTGCCAAAAATACTCACCCTTCCGCCCTTTTTCTGCGACTCGGCTCGGCGGCGTACTATTATGTACAGCCTTCTCACCTCGCTTGAAAAATGACGAAAAATCGAGCATTTTTGACAGTCTTTTTTTGATGGATAATTAGATTGTTTAAATAGATAAAATCTACATTATCAATAATTTGCTTTTCACATTGGAAACTCCGCGCGAAAGACCGTGCCCGTCTGCTCGTCGCTGGATGCGCTGATGCTCCCGCCCAGCTGTTCGGCGAGGCTTTTTGTTATGGCAAGGCCCAGGCCGTGTCCGCCGGTGGCCTGTTCACGGCTCTTATCCCCGCGATAAAAGCGGTCAAAGACATGCGGAAGGTCACCCGCGGATATCATCGACAGCTTGTTTTTGACCTCCAAAACGGTCTTGTGCTTTACGGTATAGAGCTTTATAGTGACCTCCCCGCCCGCCGGCTCGTGCTTTATGGCATTTTCGGTTAGACCTGTCGCGATGCGCATGAAGCGGTCGGCGTTCGTTTTTATAGTGAGACTTTGCGGGATATCCGTCTCAAGCGTCACGTTCTTTTCATATGCGACGGATTCGAGCTGGAGCGCGGCTTTTGTCGCTATGTCGGCTATGTCCGTCTCGTGCATTTCTATGGAGACGTCCGTGCACTCGGCGTCCGCGAGCGTGAGCATCTCGCCGATGAGCGCCTGCATCCTCTTTGCGGCGGCGTGCGTGCTGTCTATCCATCTATCCATGCTTTTGACGGTGGAATCAGGATTTTGCTCGAGTATGCTGTTGTTGGCTAAAATGACGGAAAGCGGCGTTTTGAGGTCGTGAGAGGCATCCGCGACGAACTGCTTTTCCCTCTTCATGGCCTCGTCCATGGGCTTCACGGCGATCTTTGAAAGCCAAATGCTCACGAGCAAAACGCAGAGCATCGCGCCCATCCATATCGCAAAGAGCACGCAGACCAGGCTTATCATCGAATTTCGGATATATCCCGTGGACGCGAGCGCGATTTTATAGGGAGCGCCGTCTCCTGTCTTAAAATAGATAACGCCGTAGTCGTGCAGCGTACCGAAATCCTGTGTCTGCTCGGTCACGCTCTTTATTATGCCGCTCAGATCGGTTTCTTCAAACAGCTCGGTTTGGGATATCACGGAGATATTTCCGCTCGACTGAGTATAAAACACGGTCATGATGTCCTTTTGAGCCTCTTTATCGCCGTTTGGCGCGTTTTTATCATCGGGGGGAGCCTCGGGCGGCTGAGCGCCGGACATATCTTTAAAGGACTCCATGGGGCGGACGAGCTGCTCCATTGTCGTGCGCAGGTTGTCGCAGTAGTCGTTATACATGTATACCGCGACCGCGGCGAACATTATCAGCAATACCAGCCCTATAGGCAGCAAGGTCAGCTCAATAAAACGCTTTCTATACTCCTTCATCATTCAACCTCCAGCCGATAGCCTATCTTTTGCAGATTTTTTATGGCGACGCGCGAGTTTAAAAAGCGCAGCTTTTTCCTCAAAAATGAGATGTAAGCCTCCACGTTGTTATCCGTCGCATCTGAATCCATTCCCCATGCGCGCGTTATGAGCAGGCCCTTTGTGAACGTCAAATTGGGTTCGCTGAGGAGTATTCGCGCGATTTGCAGTTCCTTGGGGCTTAAGCGGACGTCTTTACCGTTGCAGGAGAGCCTTGCAGAGCTGACGGACAGCGTCAGATCTTCGTATTTTATCTCATCCATTATCATATCGCCCTTTCTTCGCGTCATGGCATTTACGCGCGCGAGCAGCTCATCCGTGTCAAAGGGCTTCGTCAGGTAGTCGTCCGCGCCGTAGTTTAACCCCGCGACCTTATCCGAGACCGCCGTGCGCGCCGTGAGCATCAGCACGGGCGTGAAGTTCTTCTCCGCGCGCATTTGACGCACGACGGAAAAACCGTCCAGCATGGGCAGCATGACATCCAAAAGCACGAGGTCATATGAAAACGCGCGCGCGTAATCGAGCGCAGACCTGCCGTCCGCGACCCAGTCCGTGATGTGCCCTGCCTTTTGTAAAATATGCTCGAGCGCCCCGGCGAGGGAGGGTTCGTCCTCTACTATCAAAATATTCATCAGATTTTTCTCCGTATCATTGTGCGGACCGTCAAAAAGACATGCCCTTCCGCCCTTTTTCTGAGACATCTCTGGCCGGCGTACTATTGTGTACGGCCGTCTGCGGGATGCACAGAAAAATGACGAAAAATCACACCTTTTTGGCGGTCTATCTTTTTGTGGGTTCAAAAATGCGTTTTGCAACACGCCAAGCTGAAAAAATAATATTTTCATCCGTTTCATTGTTATTCTATCATTATACTCCGCGTTCTTAAAGCGTTCTTAAAAAATTTATTTGGTTATTCAGCGTTTTTTAAGAACGATATGGATAATAGGGAGTAGAAAATGACCACGCGATGAGCAGATCAAATAAACCCAAGGAGGCAATTTTTATGAAAAAGAGGATCATGGCGATAATATGTGCGGCGCTGATGCTGCTCATGTGTTCATGCAGTAAGACGGACACGTCGCAGACGAAATACGCGAATAAGACGCTCGCGGGAAGGGTGGTGTCTATAGAGGATGACGAATTGACGCTGCTTTTGGGCGAGATGAGCGCAGGATCGGGCGATTCGGACGATTCACAGCGTCCGCAGCCGCCGAGCGGTGATGACGCTAATTATTCCGATAATAAAAACGACGGGCAGCCGCCCGAAAAGCCGGACGAGAGCGATAATACGGCAGATGGCGCAAATTCAACGGATAATATAAGTGAAGATAACGCGCAGCAGCCGGGCGCCAACGGAGGAAACGGCGCACCGCCCGATATGCCGCAGAATGACGGAGCACAGAGCTTTACCGCGACGGGCGAGGTCGTCACGCTGAAGGTGGCGGACGACGCTAAAGACAGCCTGGAGGACATCAAGGCGGACGATATAGTCAGTGTGGAAACGGACGAAAATGCGCAGATAATCTCGATAGAAGAGGCACAGACGGGTATGGGCGGACAGCCCGGTCAGGGCGGCTTTGGCGGCTCGGGCGAGGTCACGCAGGGAGACGCGGCGACCACGATAGATGAGGACGGAACGTATTCTGATGAGACGTACACATCGACGGGCGACGACGAAAACGCATTGCGCATCGACGGAGCGGAGGTCACGCTTTCTGGGATAACCGTGGATAAATCCGCAGGCGCGACAGCGAACACGGAAAACGGCGATTTTTACGGAATGAATGCGGCGCTGCTCGCGACGAACGGCGCTAACGTGACTATAAAGAACGCCAAGGTGACATCCTCCGCACAGAACGGCAACGGCGTATTCAGCTATGGCGAGGGGACGGTCGTGAACATCTCCGATTCCACGATAACCACGACGGCGGACAATTCCGGCGGCATACAGACGACGGGCGGCGGCACGACAAATGCGAGTAACCTGACCGTGGAGACCTCCGGTAATTCATCGGCGGCGATACGCTCGGACAGGGGCGGCGGCACGGTGAACGTGGACGGCGGAACGTATACCTCAAACGGATATAACTCCCCCGCGGTATATTCGACGGCGGATATAACCGTTAAAAACGCCGAGCTGACCGCAAATTCCTCCGAGGCGCTCGTAATAGAGGGCAAAAATTCGATAGCGCTTGAAAACTGCGAGGTTTACGGAAACATGAGCAAGGACAAGGGCACGAGCTCGGATGAAAACGTCTATAACGTGATGATCTATCAGTCCATGTCCGGCGACGCGGATGTGGGAACGTCCACATTCAGCATGACGGGCGGCACGCTCACGGGCAACAGCGGGGATATGTTCTATGTGACGAACACCCACTGCGTAATGACGCTTTCCGGTGTGAAAATAGTTAACAAGGACGCGGACGGATATCTCATGAGGGTAGTCGGAAACAGCGCATCGCACGGCTGGGGCAGCGCGGGCGCAAACGGCGCGCAGGTCGAGCTGACTGCGAAGGACCAGACGCTTGAGGGAGATATCGTCGTGGACACAATTTCCACCCTGGACATGACGCTTTCGGGAGCAAGCACATTCACGGGAACTATAAACATAATTGACAATGAGCAGAACGGCACGGCGGTTGACGGTAACGCGAACATCACTATCGAAAAGGGATGCACGTGGGTTCTTACGGGCAACTGCACAATAAGCACGCTCACGAACAACGGCACGATCGATTTTAACGGATATACCATAACGCTCGCGGACGGCACGGTTTTAGGCAAATAACAGGAAAACAGGAAAAAACAGGAGAGGATTAATGGGCGATTATCAGGCGGTATTCAGAAGAAAAGAGATAAAATATGTTTTGAGCGGAGAGCAGCTTAAAGCGCTCATGCCGATATTGCTAAGGCACATGGTTCCGGATGAATACGCGCACAGCAGCATATATAACCTGTATTATGACACGTCGGATTACCGCATGATACGCCGCTCGTTGGAAAAGCCGACCTTTAAGGAAAAGCTGAGAGTTAGGTGCTACGCTCCCCCGAAAAAGGGGGAGCCGGCGTTTATAGAGATAAAGAGGAAGGTCGCGGGCGTGGTGTATAAGCGCAGGACGTGCGTAGGATATGACGATGCACTCGATTATATGGACGGCAAGATAGATAGAGAGGGTCAGCTTTACAGGGAGATAGACTGGATGAAGAGGGAGTATTTCTCGCTAAAGCCCTCGATATATCTTTCCTGCGAGCGCGATTCCTTTAAGGGCAGAGAGGACGAAAGCCTGCGCGTGACCTTTGACAGGCAGATCCGCTGGCAGGATGCGCGAAGCGGGGCATACGGCGAGCTGCTGGAAACGGGACAGACGCTCATGGAGATAAAGGCGGTGGGCGCGATGCCCATATGGATGGCGAAAACGCTTTCGCAGATGGGGGCGTTCCCGACGTCCTTTTCAAAATACGGCAGGGCATACATGGACATGATGACTGAAAGGAGCAGTAAAATGGAGGAAAAGAAATATGCTTGAGGGAATTTTTGCGTCGTTATTTGACGGAAGCGTAACGCTCGCGGCGTTTGGGATAACGTCCGCAGTTGCGCTGATATTAGGGCTGATAATGGCGATAGTGCATAGAAAGACGGCGGATTGCAGCCCTACTATGAGCGCGGCGCTGACGGTACTGCCCTTTCTGGTAGAGCTGGTGATATTGCTCGTAAACGGCAGCTTGGGCGCGGGCGTGGCCGTGGCGGGCGCGTTCAGCCTGATAAGATTTCGCTCTGCGCCCGGGTCGGCGAAAGATATCGCGGCGATATTCACGGCGATGACGGCGGGGATAGCCTGCGGCATGGGATATGCGGCGATGGCGGCGCTCGCGGTAATTGTGGTATGCGGACTTTCGCTGCTGCAAAGCATTTCAAAGTTTGACCGCGACAGAGGGGATAGGGAGCTGCGCGTGACTGTGCCTGAAAACCTCGACTATACGGAGCTTTTTTCGGATTTGTTTTCAGAATATGCACAAAAATCGACCCTCGTAAAGGTCAAGACGGTGAACATGGGGAGCTTATACAGCCTGCATTACAAAATAAGATTGAAGGACGCGAGGCGCGAAAAGGAGCTGATAGATAAGATGAGGTGCAGAAACGGCAACCTCGAGATATCCTGCTCACTGCCCTCGAGCGGAAGTGAAGAGGCGCTGCTTTAGGCGATATCGAGATGGGAGAGAGCTTATGAAGAATAAAAGATCGATAGCAATGGCCGCCGCAATGGTGTTTGGACTTATGGCGTTTAACGGCTGCGCCGCGCTCACGCGGGATGAAGGTGGTTCATCAGATAAGGCGCAGGCGACGCTGACGTTTTCTAATAGCGCGATAACCGCACAGGGCGGCTCGGGTTATGAGATAGACGGGACGGACGTCACGATAAGTGAATCGGGGACGTATGTGCTAAAGGGGAGCTGCTCGGACGGAAGCGTGCTCGTCGAAAAGGGGACAAAGGGCGTGACGCTCGTGCTCGATGGGCTTGAGCTGAAGAGTGCGGATACAGCGCCGATAGTAATAGGAAAGTCATGTGAGACGACCATCGAGGTGTCGGAGGATAGCGTGAACTCGCTGGAGGATGACGCGAGCAACAATGACGAGACGAACGCGGACAACAAAAATGCGGAGAACGCCGTTATAAAATGCAAGGACGGCTCGGCCGTGAGCATATGCGGCGGCGGGATGCTCAAAATAACCGCGAACGGCAAAAACGGCATAAAATCAGGCAGCACGACGGATGAGGAGGGGGAAGCGTCCCTTACGATATCCGAGGCGAATATTGAAATAGATGCGCCTGTAAACGACGCAATAAATGCGGAGCAGCTCCTTGTGATAGAGAGCGGAAAGCTGGATATATCCGCAAAAGACGACGGAATACACAGCGATTTAGGGTTGGTGATAGGCGCGGAAGGCTCGGATGGACCGACTATAAACATAGCGCAGAGCTATGAGGGCTTAGAGGGCGCGAGCATCGACATATATTCGGGCGATATCACTATAGAATCCTCGGACGACTGCATAAACGCGGCTAATTCACAGCTCAAGGACTATGACTTTTCGCTGAACATAGCCGGCGGGACGATAGATGCGCGTTCCTCGGGCGGCGACGGCTTTGATTCAAACGGCAGCTTGACGATATCCGGCGGGGACGTGACCGTTTGGACGGCGAACGGCGCGGATGACCAGCCGCTCGATGCAGACGGAACGATAACCGTATCCGGCGGCACGGTTTTAGCGGCGGGAGCGAGTGGCGGCATGGGCATGAACGTAAGCGCCGAGCAGGCGTTTATAAGCTTAAACGCACAGGACACGCAGGATTCGGGCGAAAGGACTGCCTTGATATCGCAGGGAAGTGAGTTTGAAATAAAGGATTCGTCGGGCAGCGTGCATTTGAGCGGGTCGGCGGTCTATGACGCGAGGTTCGTGTTCTTCTCATCCGCGCAGCTCGTAAAGGATGGCGAGTATTCGATAAGCGCGTCGCAGGAGGACGAGAGCAAGGCGACCGCGCAAAGCGGAACGGTGAAGATAGGCTCGGGCGGAATGATGAACGGCGGAATGCCGCAGGCTTCCAAAATGAACCGCCTTGCCGCCCTGTCGTCGCAGCAAGCGTAATTGACATGAGACCGCTAAAAGCGGTCTCATTGTCTAATAACGCTGCTGCTCCTCTTTCCAAAAAAAGCTCGCTTACGCTACCACTTTTTTTGGAGTCCTGTTGCGACTCGGTTCAATCGACGTACTATGAGTACGCCTCATTCACCTCGCTTGAAAAGTGACGACAAATCGGC
>CAKROK010000053.1 GCA_934373295.1 uncultured Christensenellaceae bacterium
TTTATGCTCTCTGATCTGTTGGAAAAGGGCGAAAGCGGAGATACCTACAAGCTCACCCACGACGGCAAGGCCGTCACGTTCACGCTCGGCGAAAACATGGCGGATGTGCGCGCCATTCTCACAAAGCCATAAGCGAAAGCTCAGAATCCGTACAGGCGGGCAGGCACAAGCTGTGCTTGCCCGCCTTGTCTGCCAAAAAGCGCGGCGGGCGGCGGCAGTCAATGGCGCGAAGCGTTCATCTTGACCATTGACGGCTGGCGGCTGCTGCGCTACGGCCCTTTCCAATCTGCAAGCCACAGAACAATTTCGGTAGCCGATGCCGAAATTACGCTGTCAGCCGCTCCGTTCCCGTGGTATTGACGTGCAGCCTCGCCGCTGCTATAATAAAAACACAATTTCAGATACAGGACGCCATGCAGACGCAGACGGGCTGAAAGGCTTGACAGGCGGCTGCATTTTTATTTTCAGATAGGAAGGGAAGGATGCGAAGGGAAAAGAAGCACAGACGACAAAAGACGCTCAAGACGCCATTCCTCCGCCGCGCGGGAGAAAGCTGCGGCAAAATACTTTTTCGGAGGTGCAACTTGAGCAGGCGGAAAAAGCTCACCAACAACAGCGGCATCCCGCAGCATGAGATCGAGAACATCGCCCGAATTCTGCTGCCGGATATTCTCGCCTTTTACGAGAGTGAGGAAGGGCAGCGGGAATTTGCCGAATGGCAGGCGGCGCGGGACGGGGCAAAAACGGACAAAGACAGCAACGGCGAGAACGTCGCCTGACGATAGATATAAGACAAATCCAAGGGATATATACTCCTAAAACAGCATGGCAAAGGGGATGGCAGACCGCCATCCCCCTTTGTGCGTTTGTTCAGTTTTCATAGGGCTTGTACTCCGTGACGGCGTTCAGGTATGCTTCGACGTCTCCGTTCAAAATGAGATCGGCATAAGCCAGCGGGTCGTTGTAGATGAGATAGTCCAGCTCTGACCGCTGGAAGCGGTTGTCCGCCACCTCGTTCTCCACGGCGGTGCAGTCGATGGAGATCATGCTGCCGTCCTGAAACCGCAGCTCTACACAGCCAGTGTCCATGTTGAATTCACAGCTTTTAATGGTTTTCATAATTGTCCTCCTTATCCTTTGCCAGCTTTGGTTTTCTCGGCCCTCTGGGCTTGGATTCGGGACGCTTTACCACGCCGTTTCTGAAATGCGTATCCTCGAACTTCTCGAAGAAAACAAATAATCCGAACCCATCTCCGATTAAGAAGATTTGGTTCGGATTATATTGGTTTGGTGCGGGCAACAGGACTTGAACCTGCACGTCGGGGACACTAGATCCTAAGTCTAGCGCGTCTGCCAATTCCGCCATGCCCGCATACTCATTTATATTACATTAATAAGCGGACGTTGTCAATAGATGTGTGTGAATTTCGGACAAACCGATTGACAAATCAGGGTGTTTTTGGTATTCTAATAGAGCAATGTAACCACGAAGGTTATGGGACGGGATGAACCCGCCGCATTCTTGTGGTTATATTTTTTTGGAGGTAAATTTCTATGCATATGTCAGATGCACTCGTTTCGCCCGCGGTGGGCGGCGCGATGATAGCCGTGAGCGTGGGCGCTGCGGCGGTTTCAATATACAAAACAAGCAAGGACGAGCTTGTCGACACTAAAAAAATCCCCATGATGGGCGTCATGGGCGCGTTTGTATTCGCGTCTCAAATGATAAACTTCACCATTCCGGGAACGGGCTCATCCGGCCATATAGGCGGGGGAATTCTCCTTGCATCCGTTTTGGGCGGATATCCCGCATATCTTACAATAATAGCTGTGCTGCTGATACAAGCGTTGTTTTTCGCGGACGGAGGACTGCTCGCGCTGGGGTGCAACGTGTTCAACATGGGCGTTATACCCTGTTTGATAGTCTACCCGCTCGTTTTCAAGCTAATAATGCGAAAAAAGCGCAGCAATGGGTATATTATTGCCGCGTCCATGCTTTCCTGCATTTTAGCGCTGCAATTAGGCAGCTTTATGGTCGTTTTGGAGACGCTTGCTTCCGGCATAACCAAGCTGCCGTTCGGCTCATTCGCCGCATTGATGCAGCCCATTCATCTGGCGATCGGCGCGGTTGAAGGAGTTATAACTTCCGCCGTACTCATATACGTCAACAAGGCGCGACCCGAGCTCATAGACAGCGCTGCGCTTGATAAGAAGATGGATAAATCCGTATCCGTGAAGAAGATCGCGGCTGTGCTCGGCGTGCTGGCCGTACTCATCGGCGGAGGGCTTTCCCTGGCGGCATCCGCTTTTCCGGATGGGCTGGAATGGTCCATTTTGGGCGTGACGGGGGAGGAAGAGCTTTCCGCAAGCGGCGCGGTCTATGACGAAGCGAAGAATATTCAGGATTCGACCGCGTTCATGCCGGATTATTCCTTTAAAGATTCGGACAGCGCCGCAGGTACGTCCACAGCGGGCATTGTCGGCGGTGCCATAGTCATGCTCGTGGCGGCGGGCGTCGGCGGAGCGATATATCTCATAAAGAGAAGGGGCAAAAGGAGCGATGAAAAGGCCTGATGCGGCTGTCAGGCAGCTTTTGCGCATAGAGGAGCTTGCGGCGAAGGACACATTCGTCCATTCGCTGCATCCCGGCGTAAAGCTGCTCGCTACATTGGTATACATCATATGCGTGGTCAGCGTGAACAACTCTGACCTCTTTTTGATGTGCGTTTATTTCATTTATCCCGCGCTAATGATCCCGCTGTGTGAGCTTCCGCCAAAAGAGGTCGTAAAGCGCATATTGCCCGCTCTGCCCTTTGTGTTTTTCGCGGGGCTTTCAAACATTATTTTTGACTGTCAGCCGATTCTTGCGATAGGCGGTGTTATCGTCTCGTCCGGCGTTGTGACGTGCATTGCGTTAGTGTTTAAAACTGTGCTTACGATAAGCTCGGTCATAATACTCTCCGCGACGACGCGATCAAGCGACATATTTTCACAGCTCAGGCGAATGCATGTTCCGTCGGTACTCGTCACGGTGATAATGCTATGTTTTAGGTATCTTTCCTTGCTCATGACGGAGACGGCAACCATGAGAAACGCCTATCTGCTGCGTGCACACGGCAAAAAGGGCGTGGATATACGCGATTCGGGGCGTTTTTTAGGCTCGCTTTTAGTGCGATGCTTCGATAAGGCGGGGAGGATTTATCAATCCATGCTGCTTAGGGGCTATGACGGTGGGTATATCGCGGGAAAGGGCAGGCTGCGCGCGGCTGATATCGCATACTGCGCGGTAGTTTGCGCCGCATTTATGACCGCGAGGATTTTTCTGTGAGGTAATCATGCTTAGTTTAAGAAACGTGTATTTTTCATATGGCGAATCGGACGTCTTAAAAGATGTCTCGATGGACATTGATTTCGGGGAGAGCGTAGGGCTTATCGGCGCGAACGGGGCGGGGAAGAGCACTCTATTTTCGCTCGTCTGCGGCATAAATAGCCCGATTTCCGGGGATATATCGATTGACGGCGAGCGCTTTTCAAAAAAGAACATGGGGGAGATGCGAAAGCGCATAGGCATGGTCTTTCAGGACCCCGACGACCAGCTTTTTATGCAGACGGTATATGACGACGTGTCGTTTTCACTGAGAAACGCGGGATTTTCTCAGGAAAAAACGGACGAGCGCGTCCGGCATGTTTTAAGCCACTTGAAGATCGAGAGCATCGCGCAAAAGCCGCCGTATAAGCTGTCGGGCGGCGAAAAGCGCAGAGCCGCAATAGCGGGCGCTATAGCCCTGAAGCCGGATTATCTGCTGTTAGACGAGCCGACGGCGTTTTTAGACCCGCGCTCAAAGCGTGATTTTTATGAGCTGTATGAGAGTATTTCCTGCGCAAGGATATTGGCCAGTCATGACCTCGACGCCGTAAAGAGACTGTGCGATAGGGTGGTGATCCTCCATAACGGGCAGGTGGCGTATGACGGGAAAAACGATATCTTGTCTGATGAAGATTTTTTGATGAAATGCGGGCTGTAAATGCACGAAAAAAGCATAGGGGCAAAGCGCCTCTATGCTCGTTTTTTGGCTTTTTTAAGTCTTACTCTCTGTCGTCGCAGTCCTCGGAGCAGCCCTCACAGTTGCCGTCGCAGTCCTCGCCCTCGTAGTAAAGCTCGATGAATGCGTTCCATGCGCCCTCAAGCTCCTCTTCCGTCTCGATGGGGAGGATGATGTCGCCGTCGTCGCTGTCCGGATCGTCCTCGACTCTCATGAGCAGGACCTCGCCGTCCTCCATGTCGAGATTTTCAAGGTCGTCGACGGGAAGAAGCGCGATATAGAAATTTTCGCCGTATTCGTATGTGAGCAGATGCTCAAACTGTACGTCGTTGCCGTCCTCGTCCGTTAAGATGATGATCTCATTTTCGTTTTCAGCCATTGATATTCTCCTTTTGTTTAAAAATGATGTGAGTCGAGATAGACCTGCAAGATGTTGACCGCCGCAAGTTTATCGACTACTTTACGCCGTTTTTGCCGGCTGACATCGGCCTCGATAAGCGTGCGCTCGACGAGCATTGTCGTCAAACGTTCATCGGAAAATTCGATATTGCAGCCGATGCGCTCCTTGAGCAGCTCGCAAAAATCCATGACCTTTTGCGCCTGCGGACCGATGGTACCGTTCATGTTCTTTGGAAGTCCGCTCACTATGAATTCACAGCCGTTTTCGGCGAAAATGCGCGCAATATGCTCGACATCACTTGCGTCGTCCCTGCGCGTATAAGTCTCGGCGCCCTGCGCCGTTATACGCATGGGGTCGCTTAAAGAGATGCCTATGCGCTTATCGCCGATATCCAGCCCCATTATCTTTTTATAGATCAAGCCGTCCCTCCGCGTTTCACTCGTTGTTTTTAAGGTAGCTGCCCACGATCTCCTCGAGAAGCTCGTCGCGGTCGATGCGCGTGATGAGCTTTCTTGCGCCGTTGTAGCTGGTGATGTACGTCGGGTCGCCGGAAAGGATGTAGCCCACGAGCTGATTTAACGGGTCATAGCCCTTTTCCTTCATGGCGTCACAGGCGAGCTTAACTATGCCCTTTGTGGGGTTATCGAGCTCCTTTGCGAATTCAAATGTAGTTGTCGATTGTAAGTTATTCATATATTTCTCCTCACTCTCGTTTTTATTATATAGCATAAACAATAATAATACAACCGATAAATCGAGGTTTTGGAATTTTTTACAAAAAAAGCGCCCCGCTTGTGTTTGCGAGGCGACGGGTTACATGATGTTTTCAGCGGCGCGTATAACGGCCCTGCGTCCGCGGCGCACCATTTTCTTCGCCTTTGCGGGGAGACACGGCTCGACCATCGCGTATCCCGCCATGCCGACCACCATACCGGCGGCGAGTCCTATGACTAATGAAGCTTTCATTTCGGCTACCTCCTATTTGGTTGATAGCCTTATTATGCACGAATAACTATCATTAACTCATGGAAAGATTTGAGATTATCGATGCTGATAAGTTTTTTTCTTAGCTTGATTGCAGCTTTGAAAATATTCTAAAAAAGCAGACTGCCAAAAAGGTTCGATTTTTCGTCATTTTTTGAGCGAGGTGAATGAGACGTACTTAGGTACGTTGATTGAACCGAGTCGAAAAAAAGGGCGGAAGGGCGATGCTTTTTGACAGTCTGAATTGTGTTATCGTCTGTTTCTGCGCAGCCGCATAACCGTTTTTTTGAAGGCGTCCGCGGTGAGGTCTATCTCCTCCTTCGTGTTGTTTTTGGAAAGTGAAAACCTCACGATGGATTTTGAAAGCTCGGGACGGATGCCCATTGCTGTGAGGACGTGCGAGGGCTCGGCGCTCCCCGCGGCGCAGGCTGAACCGCTCGAGCAGCATATCCCCAATGTGTCCATGGAGAAAATAAATGCGTCGCTGCGCACGCCGTCTATCGCGATATTCAATATGCCGGGCAGGCGATTTTCCGGATTACCGTTTATGTATATGCCGCTGTTTTCCGTAATAAGCCGCTTTTGAAGATGGTCGCGCAGCGCCGCCGTTTCGCTCTGCTCCTGTTTAAGCTCGGCTTGGGATAGCTCGATAGCCCTGCCCATGCCCACGATGGAGGCGAGGTTTTCCGTGCCTGCGCGCTTGCCGCGCTCCTGACTGCCGCCGTGTAAAAAGCTGTCTATCCTGACTCCGCTTTTTATATAAAGCGCGCCCACGCCCTTTGGCGCGCCGAACTTATGCCCGCTCATGGACAGCATATCCACGCCCAGGCGGTTTACGTCTACGGTGATATGCCCGACGGCTTGAACCGCGTCCGTATGCATGAGTACGCCGTGCTTGTGCGCGACTGCGCTTATTTCAGATATGGGGTTTATCGTGCCCACCTCGTTATTTGCAAGCATGACTGATATCAAAAGAGTGTCCTCGCGTATCGCGGCCTCGACCGCAGCGGGGGAGATGTTTCCGTATTTATCCGGCGCGACATACGTGACTGAATATCCCAGCTTTTCAAGCGCCGCCGTGGTGTTCAATATCGCGTGATGCTCGATAGATGTCGTTATTATGTGCTTTTTTTCGCTCGCGAGCGCCGTGCCGAAAAGCGCCCAGTTGTCGCTCTCCGTTCCGCAGGAGGTGAAAAAGACTTCTCTGGGGAACCTTGCTCCAATAGCGCGGGCGACCTGTGCTCTGCTCGTATCCAAGGCGGCGTGCGCGCTGCGCGAAAGGGCGTATACTCCGGAGGGATTGCCGTATTCCTCCTTTAAAAAGGGCGTCATAGCCGCAAAAACTTCCTCGCGGACCGCGGTCGTCGCTGCATTATCCAAATATATCATAAAAATGCCTCCGAATCGGTGTATTCTACCCTTTATTATATGAGATCAAAGGAGGATACGTGCAAAATCCGTCATCTTATGGCTATTAAAGACGCCATCGCTCCGGTGTTTCCGTGATCTCTTCTGTGTGAATAGAACAGGTCGGGGTTGCAGCTCGTACAGAGGTCGGATACGGTCACGTTTTGGGCGGGGACGCCCGATTCTTCAAGCTGCTTGAGCGTCGCACGGGTCAGGTCGACAAACTGCCTTTGACCGTCAAACACCCGCACATCAGCGCCCCAGCGGCGGGAGAACAGTCCGCCGACGTCCTCCTTGACCTCAAAGCACTTTTTGCATATGACGGGGCCTATGCCCACGAGAATGTCGCTCGGTGGAATATTGAGCTTTTTTATCATGTTCTGCGCGATGCACTTATACGTTCCCTTCCAGCCCGCGTGGCAAACGCCCGCCGCGCGTCCGTGCTTGTCCGCGAAAAAGAGGGGAGTGCAGTCCGCGTGCATCGTGAGCGCGGTCACGCCCGATGTGCGCGTAAATACTCCGTCGCATAAGGGGAGAGGGTTTTCGTGTAAGATGCCCGCGCCGCAGTCCTTTTGGGTTATCTCCTCCACGCCGTTTCCGTGCTCATAGTGGCAGGCGGTGAAGGATTCAAGCGGAAGCTCGAACGCCCGCGCAAGACGCGCATAGTTTTCCTTTACGTTATCGCGGTTTGACTCGCGGGTCAGGCTCAAATTCATGGAATAAAACGCGCCCTCGCTCACGCCGCCTATGCGCGTGGAAAAGCCGTGCTTGTAATAGCCCGTCGCGTCGATAGCGGGTACGGAAAGATAGACCACGCCCTGCGAGCTGTTCATGCGAAATCCGTGGTTTATTTTATCGATATACTGCATCATGCCTTTTCCTTTACGAGCGCCTCAAGCTCCTCCATAAACGTGGTCACGTCCTTAAACGAGCGGTATACGGAGGCGAAGCGGACATACGCGACCTCGTCCACCTTTTTGAGCTGCTCCATGACCATCTTGCCTATGGCCTCGGTCGAGACCTCCTGCGCGACGCTGTTATAGACCTGCTTTTCCACCTCTATCGCCATCGATTCGATGACGTCGAGGGAGACGTTTCTCTTTTCACACGCCTTCATTATGCCGTTTTTGACCTTAGTGATGTTGAAGGCCTCGCGCTTGCCGTCCTTTTTGACTATCATAATGGGCGCCTGCTCGGCCTTTTCATAGGTCGTGAACCTCTTTTGGCATTTAAGGCACTCGCGCCGCCGCCTCGTGCATGCGCCGTCGTCCAGCGGACGGGTATCGACGACCTTGCTTTCGGGATAACCGCAATAAATGCACTTCATAGCTTATCTCGTCCTTTCAGTTAAACTATGGCTAAATTATACACCACGCCGAGGCATAAATCAACACGGCTACTCGAGTACGGAGCAGCCGCTTAAGTCGGCGTTTACGAGTATGACGTCGTCGCCTATTTTGACTATGTTGCACCACGGTATCACGTAATTTCTCGCGTGAAAAAAGCTCTTTAAGTTGACGCACCCGGGCACGACTATCGCGCTGATATTGCCGCAGGGACACTCTATAACGAGGTCGCAAATGCAGCCGAGCGACTTTCCATCGCACATGTTTATGACCGTCTTTTGCCGCAGCTTTGAAAATCTCAAAAAAATCACCCTTTATGATGATATGCGCCTACATCATTTTTGATATCTCCTTTCTCAAACGCTTTATTATGCGCTTTTCCAGGCGGGATATGTAGCTCTGGCTTATTCCCAAGCGGTCCGCGACCTGTTTTTGAGTATTTTCCGAAAACCCCGAAAGCCCGAAGCGCATGTTTATTATGAGCCGTTCGCGCTGGGGGAGGGTGGATATCGCCTCGCTTAAAAGCGATTTATCGATTTCACTGTCCATCTCCTTATAGACCACGTCGCCGTCCGTGCCCAAAATATCGGATAAGAGCAGCTCGTTTCCGTCCCAATCCACGTTTAACGGCTCGTCTAAGCTGATCTCGCCCCTGCTCTTGACGCTGCGGCGCAGGTACATGAGTATCTCGTTTTCTATGCACCTGCTTGCGTATGTCGCGAGCTTTATGTTCTTATGCGGGTCAAACGTGTTGACCGCCTTTATAAGCCCTATCGTGCCTATCGATATGAGATCCTCAAGTCCCACGCCTGTGTTTTCGAACTTTCTCGCGATATAGACCACGAGGCGGATGTTGTGCTCTATGAGCACCCTGCGCACGGATTCATCGCCGCTCGCGAGTCTGTCTATCGCCGCGCGCTCGTCCTCCTTTGAGAGAGGGGCGGGGAGAGTCTGCGCGCCGTTTATGTAGTGAAGCTGATTTTTACCGAATATCGTGCGCAGCAGGCGGTCGATAAGTATTGCGTAGTATTTCATAGTATTTCTCCTTCTTTAAATCATTCTCAAATTATCAGGCAGAAGCGCGTTGCAGCCCTTGAAGCAGATCGCGTCGCAAAGCGCGATATATCCCTTTGCCTTATAGCTTTTGCGCCTGTCTGTTATCGTCAGCTCGTCGGGCAAAAAGCCCTTTAGCGAGCCGCCGCCGTTTACGGTCGAGCAGAAAAAGCTCTGCTGACGGGTGCGCATGAGCCGGCTCACGGCGTCGCAGTCCAGCTGTTTTAATACGCTTGTCATGTCCGCGAGTATCACACCGTTTCCGCCAAAGTCCGTCACGCAGTTTCCCGTATCGAGCGCGGCGTCTAAAAGCACGGTCTTGTCGCCGAAGCGCGCGGTTATGACGTACTGCCGCCCCGCTATGACCTGTTTTCTTCTTATGATTATTTCAAAAATAACTGCGGAAAGACAGCCGCCCGCTATGGTGTATCTCAAAACAGGCAGGTTCACAAAGCTGTCGTTCACGGGCGCGCCCGTAAAATGTTCGCAAAGCAGTATCCCGCCCGCCGTGAGCATGGATAGGCCGTAAAAGCCGCAGGTGCATATGACCAGCCCGCGCGGATGCTTTATCCCGTGGATTATCACCACCATTACAAATGAGATGAGTATTTTAAAAATGGGGGAGCGCAATATGAAAAACGCCACGGATAACAGCGAGTACATGCCGCCGATGAACGCGGACAGGGCTATCCTCCAAAGGCAGACCCGCCGCTCGGTTATGCGCATACACCCGAACAGTATAAGAAAGTCCATCAAAAAGTTATCAAGAAGAATGTATTCAATATATACCGTTTGCATTGTTTCACCTCTGTTATGAGTATATGTCATAAATTGCGAAAAATATGTTGATTGATGGGCGTGCAAAGCGCGAAATTTGTATAAGAAAAAGACCTCCAAAAAGACCCGCCCTTTCGACTTCGTCGCAGCAAGCGTGATTGTCATGCAGCCGCATAAATGCGATTGCAAAGACTAATAACGCTGCTGCTCCTCTATCCCAAAAAGGCTCGCTTGCGCTACCACCTTTTCGGAAACCCTGCTGCGACAGCTCTGCATGGCGTACTATAATGTACAGCCGCACTGAAAGCTGCTTGAAAAATGACGAAAAATCGAGCCTTTTTGAAGGTGTATATTTTTATGAAGTTTTTTCAAAACTAATAATAAAAGACTGCCGAACAAAAACTATCCGACAGTCTGAAAAATCGATGAAATTATGTTATCCTATGAGTATTTTACCCTCAGGATACTGCATATCCGCCTTGTTCTTTGTAAATTGCTCGGAAAGCCCCGTCAATATAGAGAGCATTCCCACCCTGCCCATGAACATGGCTACCATGAGAAGTATCTTTGAGAGGGAACACAGGCCCGCCGTTATGCCGCAGGATAATCCCACCGTGCCGAATGCGGAGCAGACCTCAAACACCAGCTCGTGCGGGAGGAAGTCCGCGCCCTCTGCGGCGCAAATTGCGACGGAGAGTATTACGACGGAGGTTATTACCATGAGTATCAGCGCGAGCGCCTTATTGATGTTTTCGCGTGAGATGCTGCGCTTAAATATGCTGACGTTCTGCCTGCCGCGAATCACGCTTGCGAACAGCGCGAGCATCACTGCGAGGGTGGTAGTCTTAAAGCCGCCGCCCGTTCCGGCGGGGGAGGCGCCTATGAGCATTAATATTATAGTGAGCAAAATGGACGCTGAGCCCATCTTCCCCTGATTAAACGATGAAAAACCGGCGGTCCTCGTAGTGACGGACTGGAAAAAGCTGTTTAGCAGCTTGTCCGATACGCTCATGTTTCCTATTGTTTCGGGATTATTCCACTCGAAGATGCCGAAGAGTATCGTTCCCGCTAAGAGTAGCACGCCCGTTGAAATGAGCACTATGCGCGTATGAAGCGAAAACAGCGTGCGCCGCTTTTCGCGCTTGAATACGTGAGAGGATAGCTCCAGCAGCACCAAAAAGCCCAGCCCGCCTATTATGATAAGCGCGCTCAACGTGAGCAGCACGAGCGGGTCACTGTAATACGTAGCGAAGTTTGTAGTCTCGTTTAGTATGTCAAAGCCCGCGTTGCAAAAAGCGGATATCGAGTGAAACACGCTGTACCACACGCCCTTTGCGCCAAAGGCGGGGATAAAGCGAATGGACAGGATTATCGCGCCGATAAGCTCTGTGCCAAAGGTTATGACGACGGCGTTTCGCATGAGGCGGATGACGCCCGTCGTGCCTTCCTCGCCAAAGGAGGAGGATATGGCGATCCTATCCTTCAGCGTAAACTTTTTCCCTATTATAAGCAGTATCATGGACGTGACCGTCATGAACCCCAGCCCGCCTATCTGGATGAGCGCGAGCAGTACGCCTTGTCCGAAGGATGAGAGAGTAAGTCCTGGCGCGAAAACGGAAAGCCCGGTCACGCAGACGGCGGAAAATGACGTGAAAAAGCAGTCCACAAGCGGTATGCTTTTTCCATCGAGCGCGGACGCGGGCAGGTGCAGCAGGAGCGCCCCCGCGATGATTATTATCAAGAAGCCGAGCATTATTTTAAACCCCGGCTTTATCCTAACGGCTTTTATCTTTCCCATTTGCACATGGTCCTTTCGCCTTTTATCCGATACATTCTATCACCTTTGCATCGGGAAATCAATTAAAAATAAGGCGAATTTTGGGCAGGGAAGAGATTTATCTGCGTGGAATGCTTATCCTCACTGTTTGCCCTGAGCAAAATTCGGACGGACGAAGATCGGGATTCATTTTTAAAAGCTCGAGGGGAGGAATGCCCGTGCGCTGCGAAAGAGAGCTCAGGTTTTCGCCCTCCGTCATTCGGCAGAAATCGTCGGATGAGGTCAGCTTTTTTATGGGCACGTTAAGCTCGTCGTCCGCTTTAAGATGAAAGATATCCATGTTTGGGTTGACGGAGATTATCTCCGCCGCGCTGGAGTTGGTCTTTCTCAAAACGTCGCATAGCGTCTCGCCCGACTTCACGCGGTAAAGCCCGCGTTTATCCTCCGATTCGTCGGGAAGGACTACCACCTGACCGCAGATGTAGTACGTCGGGTTGAGATAGGGGTTCGCGTCTAAGACCTCGCGCTCGGTGAGGGAATTCTTTTGGGAAATACGGCTGATGGAATCGCCTTTATTAAATGAAATGAAGCGCCCGCAGGGGCAATCGCTGCACATTATAATTTTTTACCTCCTAAAACAGAATAATATAAGAATATGCCAAAAAGTCGATTTGATGATTAATTTAATAAATAATGGACGATTTCAAGTTAAATGGTCGATAAAAATAAAAAATCTTATTTTTCGAATAAATCCGAGTAAAATAGTCAAAATTATTATTGACAATTTTTTCACCTGTGCTATACTATATCCGACAAGAATAATCGGGATTAAGGAGGCGTCAAAATTGAAGATATCTACCAAAGGAAGATACGGGCTGCGCGCGGCGATAGACGTCGCCATATTCAGCGGGCAGCAGGCCGTCCCGATAAGCGAGATAGCGGAGCGGCAGCAGCTTTCGGAGAGTTACCTTGAGCAGCTCATGGCAAAGCTGAGAAAGGCCGATATCGTAAAAAGCGTGAGGGGGGCGCAGGGCGGATATGTCCTCGCGAAAAGCCCGAGCGAGATATCCGTAGGCGATATTCTAAGGTCGCTGGAGGGCGACCTAAGGCCGGTCGACTGCCTTGCTATTAAGGAAGATAATAAATGCCATAATGGTGAAATGTGCGTGACGAAGTTTGTCTGGGAGAAGATAAACGAGAGCATAAACGACACCGTGGACGGCATCACTTTACAAGACATTTTGGATCAAAATTTAAAGAAAAATGCAGACGAGCCAATATGTGACTGCGGTCTGTAAAACGGAGGTATCATCATGATCTATCTTGACAATGCGGCGACAACACCGACAAAACCCGAAGTTGTGGAGGCTATGCTTCCGTATTTTACCGAGAATTTCGGCAACCCCTCTACAGTTTACGCGCTCGGTCAATCGAACAAAGAGGCGGTCACACACGCGAGGGAAATCATAGCGAATGCGATAGGCGCAAAGACCAATGAGATATACTTCACCGCGGGCGGCAGTGAGTCGGATAACTGGGCGCTCAAGGCGACCGCGGATGCATATAAATCAAAGGGTAAGCACATCATCACCACGAAGATAGAGCACCACGCGATACTGCACACATGTCAGTGGCTGGAGGAGCACGGCTTTGAGGTGACGTATCTCGATGTGGATGAGGACGGCATGATAAGCCTTGAACAGCTTGAAAGCAGCATTCGTCCGGATACCATTCTAATTTCAGTAATGTTCGCGAATAACGAGATAGGCACCATCGAGCCCATTAAGCAGATCGGTGAAATAGCCAAGAAGCACGGTGTACTCTTCCATACTGATGCAGTACAGGCGTTCACACAGGTGGAGATTAACGTCGACGACATGCACATCGACATGCTCTCCGCTTCCGGTCATAAGTTTAACGGCCCTAAGGGCATCGGCTTCTTATACATCAGAAAGGGTGTAAAAATCAAGAACCTTATCCACGGCGGCGCTCAGGAGAGAAACCGCAGGGGCGGCACGGAGAATGTTCCCGGCATCGTGGGCATAGGCAAGGCTTGTGAGATAGCAATGGCCAATATGAAGGAGAGAACGGCTAAGGAGATAAAGCTGCGCGACCACCTCATCGAGAGGCTGACGACGGAGATACCCTACAGCAGACTCAATGGCTCGAGGACGAACAGACTGCCCAACAACGTGAACTGCTGCTTCCGCTTTATAGAGGGCGAATCCCTGCTGCTATGGCTGGATCAGGCGGGAATATGCGCGTCCTCCGGTTCGGCATGTACGAGCGGCTCGCTCGACCCGTCGCACGTCCTGCTGGCGATAGGTCTGCCTCATGAAATAGCTCACGGCTCGCTGAGACTCACGTTAAACGAGGATATAACGATGGAGCAGATAGATTACACAGCCGATAAGGTAAAGGAGATCGTCGAGAATTTGAGACAGATGTCCCCCCTCTATGAGGATTTTGTAAAGAAAAACAAGTGAGAAAGGACGGTAAACACAATGTATAGCGAAAAGGTAATGGATCATTTTCAGCATCCGAGGAATGTAGGCGAGATCGAGAACGCGTCCGGCGTGGGTACTGTAGGAAACGCAAAATGCGGCGATATAATGCGCATATTTTTAGATATAGACGATAACGGAATCATCCGCGACGTCAAGTTTAAGACATTTGGCTGCGGCGCGGCCGTCGCGACCAGCTCCATGGCGACCGAGCTTGTAAAGGGCAAATCCATAAACGAGGCGCTCAAGATAACCAACAAGGCGGTCATGGAGGCGCTTGACGGACTTCCGCCGGTAAAGGTACACTGTTCACTGCTCGCCGAGGAGGCCATTCACGCGGCGCTTTGGGATTATGCCCAGAAAAACGGCATAACCATCGAGGGACTGCAAAAGCCCAAGACGGACATCTCCGAGGGTGAAGAGGACGAGGATTATTAATATTTGACGAATAGGGCGGGGGAGATGCAAATAATACTTGCATTTTTTCCCCGTTTCTGTTATCATATCAATGTTGCATATTTATGGAGAAGTATCGAAGTGGTCATAACGGGGCGCACTCGAAATGCGTTTGCCTTAACGGGCACGTGGGTTCGAATCCCACCTTCTCCGCCATAAAAGGGCTACAAAATAGATGTAGCCCGTGAAAACCCCGATTTTATCGGGGTTTTCACCGTTTATACGGCAAA
>CAKROK010000054.1 GCA_934373295.1 uncultured Christensenellaceae bacterium
CAATTTCTTCCATTAAAACAATAAATCCGAACCCATGACCAATCGGCAAAAGGTTCGGATTATATTGCTTTGGTGGAGGCGAGGGGAATTGAACCCCTGTCCGAAAACCTTCGTGACAAACTTTCTACAGGCTTAGCGGGTGATATGAATTTCCCTCACGGCGAACCTCATCCGCAGGATGCCGCTCGGTAGTCTTGAAAGGCTTCACCGACGCTCAAGACCGCACGACAGTGAGTTCCCCATCTGAATTGACACTCCATAAGCCGCGACGATGGGAGATCGTGACCGGAATGTCACTGCTGATTAAGCAGCAGCGAGTTCGTAATTATTGTTTGCGTTTATGTTTAATTCCCACTTTTTTAACGAAGCTTTGGGCACTTCGGCCTGCTTATCTGCCAAAAACAGTCCCCGTCGAAACCATGTACGCCCCCATGAGCTACATTCTTGAAACGGCCTTATAGTTTTTGTCAAAATCCCTCTTGACGGCCTTTTCCTTGAGATCCTGGCGCTTATCATAGAGCTTCTTTCCGCGAGCCACGCCCAGCTCCATCTTCACAAGACCGTCCTTGAGATAGATGGAAAGCGGAATGAGCGAATAGCCCTTTTGCGCAGTCAGCCCGATGAGCTTGTTGATCTCCTTGCGGTTTAAAAGCAGCTTGCGCGTGCGCAGAGGGTCGCGGTTGAAGATATTACCCTTTTCATAGGGGCTGACGTGCATATTATACACGAACGCCTCGCCGCTCTTCACGCTCACAAAGCTGTCCTTTATGTTGACCTTGCCCATGCGGATGGACTTGACCTCCGTCCCCACGAGCACCAGACCCGCCTCATAGGTGTCCTCGATGAAAAAGTCATGACGGGCTTTTTTGTTTTGTGCTATTAACTTTTTGCCTGTCGCCTTCATCTCGTCCTCCTATAAAATCCGTTCAACATATTATACCACGTTATCCGCGTTTTGTAACTCGTTTTTTTCCGCCGCGATATCCATGCTTGCGGCTTTTTTTGCCTGCATGTCCATTTTTCGCTTTATTATGCGATTTATCGTCGGCTTCAAAGTGCAGCTTCATCGCATTATCGGGTGTTTTAACCGGCTTTTCCGGCTTCTTCCCACCTGAAATGAGCGCAAACTCCACGCGCGCGTCGTCCTTTGACGCGGCGACACAGCGCACCTTCACTTTATCGCCCATTCTTATCACATTTCCCGAGCGCAGTCCCTTTATGAGATAGCGCCATGCATCAAGCTCGTAGTAATCGTCCTTTATGGAGGATAAGGGGATGACGCCCTCTATAGTGTTGTCGAGCTGCGCAAACACGACTCCGGTTGCCACGCCCGAAATTATCGCAAAAAATTCCTCGCCGATGTGCCGCTCCATGTACTCCGCCATCTTGACCGCGTCCACCCGCCGCTCCGCCTCGATGGCGTTTCGCTCGCGCTCGCTCGTCTGCGCCGCGACCCCGGGCAGACGTCCGTCGAGGTCGTTTATGCGCTTTTTATTCAGCCGTCCCTCTATATCATCGTGTATTATTCGATGAATTTGAAGGTCGGGATAACGGCGTATCGGAGACGTGAAGTGGCAGTAGCAGGGCGACGCAAGCCCGAAATGTCCCTCATTTATCGTGGAATACCGCGCTTTTCTGAGCGAACGCAGAGTCACGCGGCTGATAAGCGCATAATCCTTGCTCTTTGCAGCGTCGCTCAAAATATCGCTCACCATATACGCGGGCGTCCTTTCGCCCTTGGGCAGCTTATATCCGAACGCCGCCAAAAAGTCGCTCAGCTCCCCCATCCTATCCTTATCGGGATTTTCGTGTATTCTGTATAAAAACGGCAGACCGCGCGATTCATATTCACCCGCGACCGTCTCATTGCATATGAGCATGAACTCCTCGATGAGCTTTTCCGCATCTCCGCGCGTGCGCAGAGCGATCTTTTCGGGAAAGTTGTCCTCATCCAGCGTAATTTTCGCCTCGGGAATGTCGAAATCCAGACTGCCCGCGGCAAAGCGTCTTTCTCTGAGCGCGTGCGCAAGCTCGTTCATACTGAGCAGCGTGTCGCGGATATCGGCATATTTTTCGCAAAGCTCGGCGTCCCCCGAGAGGATCTTATTCACATCGTTATATGTCATTCGATGAGCCGAACGTATGGCCGTCTTTTTTATCTTATGCGACAGCACGTTTCCCGACGGGTCTATTTTCATAAAGCAGGACAGTGTCAGCCGGATCACGCCCTCGTTAAGCGAGCATATGCCGTTTGAAAGCTCGCGCGGGAGCATGGGTACTACGCGGTCGACCATGTATACGCTCGTCGAACGCTTTAACGCCTCCTTGTCTATCGCCGTGTCCTCGCGCACATAGTGCGACACGTCCGCTATATGCACACCCAAAATATACGAGCCGTTGCCCAGCCGTTCGAGGGAGACCGCGTCGTCCAGATCCTTTGCATCGTCGCCGTCTATAGTGAAGATGAGCTTGTCAAAGAGCAGCTCTCTATCCGAAAGGGACGCTTTTTCGACGTCTTTGGGTATTGACGCGGCGTATTTTTGAACCGCCTCCGGAAATTCCTCTTTAAGACCGAAGCTGCGCGCGATGGACAGTATATCCACGCCATTGTCGTCCGCGCCGCCCAAAAGCTCGATGACCTTGCCCTCGGGCATTGCCCCCGCGAGTCCCCTTTGCGTTATCTCCACGACCGCCTTTTGATCGGGCAGAGCGCCGTTTCTCCCCTTGCGGGCGAGCTTGATATTGGGTATCATCGGGTCGTCCGGAGTCAAAATCGCGCCCTGGCGCCCTCTTTTCACCGTGCCCACGACGGTGAACGGCTTGTCCTCTATCCTCATCACCGCGCCCTCCCGTGCCTTGTTCGGGACGATTTTTGTGATTTTTATGAGCACCTTTTCCCCGTTAAACACGCCGTGGAGATTTCTGATCCTGATAAGCACGTCTCCCCCGTCATTTAAAACAAAGCCGTAGCCGCCGCGCTTTATGTGTATTCTGCCGCATATCAGACCGAGGCTTTCCGGGAGCGCGAGCCTCCCCCGCCCGTCCGTCACTATCTCAAGCTCCGCCGTCATCTCGTTTATCGCGATGCGAAGCTCGCCCAGCTCCTCGGCGAAATCATCCCGCAGCTCGTCAAACGTGCGCGGGCTTTCGCCTAAAAGCTCCAAAAGTTTTTTCTTTATATCTTCTGTCTGCATAGTTTTTATCCTTTATAATATATTGTAGCCATTTTTTTAGTGAAGCATTTCCTTATAATAAAAAAAGCACTCGACCTTGCGAGTGCGCTTTTATGATCAATTACGCCGCGAACTTCTGAATGAGAACGAGTGCAAGAGACAGTACGAACATCGCTATAGCGACGATCTTTGTGTAAAGAGCGAGCTTAGCCTCGATGCCCTTTTTCTTGCCTTTTCCGAAGATCGCTTCACCGCCGCCCGTAAGTGCGCTCATGCCGTTTCTGTCGCTCTTCTGGAAGAGGACGAGAACGATGAGAGCCAGAGCGAGAACGCACAGCACGATTTCGATAATCAAAGAAACAACTTCCATCAATATAACCTCCTACGCAATTAGCATTACGATTATATCACGCTTTAAGCGTTATTGCAAGCATTTTTTGCATAATATGTGTGCTGAACCTCATCAAGATAGGACAAAATGCGCTTTTTCCCGCAAACCGGTTTATATTTATGTCTGCGGGCTTTTTCACATTTTCAGCCTCGCCTTATTTATCCCCTGCACTTCAAGCGGATATCCCCGAATACCTCTCCGATTCGATAATATCCATCATCACGGAATACGGAGTAAAATCACCCCGCGTCACCATCGAAAACAGCCTGGGCGAGCATCCCGAAACGAGCGCGACACCCTGCTCATTTTTTGTAACGGGCTGATTGCGATTTCTGCTCGCGACGTTCCAGAAAACTATCTCAGGAAGGCGGTATCCCTTCGCCTTATATTTGCTCTTTGCATTGTCAAATACAGTAGCCGACGCATTGCTCACGCAGGCGTTGAACTCCATATCCGATATGATATAAAGCCTTTCGGGAAGCTCACTTTGCGGCACGCGTCCCCGCACGGCTGCATTCAAAATGAGGTCAAGCACCGCCTCGATGTTCGTATCCGCAATTTCGTTAAAGGAACACATATACTCAACCTGTTCCGTAAAGGTTTTGCCTTTTATCTCTATCAAAGCCGGATGCTCGGAAAACTCGATGAAATGGTTGTGAAACGCGCCCTTATTTCTCTGCGCAAAGTACATCCCAAGCGAAAGCGCCACCGCCGCGGGGCGTGCATCGTCGTTAAAGTACATCGATCCGGAGGTGTCCACCACCGCGAGGGCGTTTTTACCGTCGCTAAAATCCTCAAGCGCATTCCATGATGCATTCAGCGAGGCCCGCTCCTGTCCGGAAAGGTCGTAGTTAAAGCCGCTGTGCGGGTCTATCGCGGCGCGCACTATCTCATACGGCGCGATATTGCCCGTATTCAGCTTCTTTTCACCGATATTCACTGCGCTCAAATAATCAAGATAGCGTTCCTGATCGTTTCTTATAAACGCCTTTCTGTACTTGAACATCGCTCCGGAGGGCTGTTTTTCATAGTCGAAGGTGTAGTTTTTCTCACGCAAATCGTTCTCTATAATGCGCAGCTTTTTCCGCAGCTTTACGAGCGTCTTTCTGTATTTCTCATCCGTCATTCCCAAATACCGTGCGATGAGCTTTGCATTATGCACAGTCTGAGCGTTTGACGCATTCACAGAGGGCAGCCACTTCGCGAGCAGGGAAACATTGCCCGCCTTATCGGCCATGTCCTCATTCAAACGCCTTATGATGATGCGCACTGCATCTCTTTCACAGGCTGTATTCATAAGGCATAGCAGGTCGTCAAAGCGGCCGTATTCGCTTATCAATTCTACGTTCTTTCTCAGGCTGTCGGGGTGATTTTCGGCAAGCCACGCTATTATAATGCGAAAAACCCTGCGTTCACCCAGCCCGCCGCGAACATCCCTCGCAAAGAAAAGAATCTTCATGGCAATGTCCGCGTTTTCCGCATACGCGCGCATAAATCTCTTTATTATCTCATCCTCGCTCAACGCGCGCATTGCGCCGATTGTCGAAAATAAGTCAAGGCAATCCGACAATGTGCTTTTATTCGTCACCGCGCCGTTTTCGGTATAGGCTATGTTCGCCTCATCTTTAATATAATTAAGCATTTTATCCTCCAAAATTTCGGCGCAAAGTTTTTTCACTCAGACGCCTTGAAGTTATATATCGATTTCAAAACCTCTATAACATCGACTGATTCTCTTATCACGTCTATGATATCCTCGAGGGATTTATATGCCATGGGTGCTTCATCCAGCGTCGCCGCGCACACGGAAGTGGTGTATATGCCCTCCATCGCCTTTTTATATTCCTGCTCATCAAGCGTCTGCTTCGCCTTTGTTCGGGACATTATCCTTCCCGCCCCGTGCGGCGCGGAGTAATTCCACTCCGAATTTCCCTTTCCGCGCGCCAATATGCTCCCGTCGCGCATATTTACGGGTATCAAGACGAGCTCCCCCTCATGCGCGGCTATCGCGCCCTTGCGCAGTATCATCTCATTCGTGTCGATGTAGTTGTGTATCGTGTGAAAGGACGAAACCGCATTCATACCCGTTTTTTCAAGTATTATCTCTGCCATCTTCTCACGGTTTCTCGCCGCAAACCGCTGGCATATCTCCACGTCGTGCAGATAGTCCTCGAGATACTTTCCGTACACGTAGCACAGGTCCGCCGGGATCGTGGGCTTTTTGGCTATCCACTCCTCTTTCAGCTTTTTAAGCGCGGATTGTATCTCATTCCTCCTGCCCTGCTCCTTATACGTCCTTATTATCTCATCGCATTTATCGAACAGGTCGGATTTTCCCGCATTCAAATCAATCGCCAGGCTTTGATATATCTCCGCGACCTGTTTACCCAGATTTCTGCTCCCTGAATGAATGACGAGGAATTTTCTCCCGTCTGACGCGGCGTCTATCTCTATAAAGTGATTTCCTCCGCCCAGCGTACCCAAGCTTCTCTCCAGCCTCTTTGTCTGTTTTAAGCTCCTGTAGCACTTTAGCTCCGTGAGGTCAAAGCGCTCCGTGCGCCCCTCCCATACATTCATGCCGCTGGGGATATAATGCGCCGCCTCATCCACGCGCGCAAAGTCAATATCCCTTTCGGCAAGCTCTACGGTATACATCCCGCAGCCGATATCCACCCCCACGATGTTCGGGACCACCTTATCGTCTATCGTCATGGTCGTGCCGATGGTGCATCCCTTTCCCGCATGGACGTCCGGCATGATGCGTATGCGCGAGCCGGCTGTGAATTCAAAATCACACATACGGCGTATCTGCTCAATTGCCTCATCCTCGACCACTCTCGCGTAGCATATCGCCGTATTTACTTTTCCTTTTATCTCCAACATCTGCCGCTCCTTTCTTTTTTACAAGACGCATAAATGGCTTGCTTAAAAGGCAAGTGCCCTATATGGCTATCGATATTTGCTGTAAGCGTCTTTTTTTGATACAAGACGCTTGATTCGCCGCGAGTTATATCCTCGCATTCCCCCTTGCTCCCTAAGCAAGTGCCACATATGGCTATCGATATTTGCTGTAAGCGTCTTTATTATTTTCAAGGCACCCAAAAACTCTCATATACATCAAAATGTGACTTCAAAAATTGCTGCATGTGCCTTTTTAGAACGAATGCGCCAAGATACTTAAAACGGGTTATGGGCCCGATGAATAAAGGATTTTCACGTCCTTCCCTCTAAAAACATGCTGTAAGTATCTTTTTTATCCCGCACACATCCCATGCTCTTATTATATTGGCTATTATATGGTAAATCACGGAAAAAAATTTGCGAACTATTTCAGTCCGCAATTTATTTGAGACGTCAGCCTCTCTTTTATCAGGTTTACAAAGTGCTGCGGCGCTATCACCTTCACATACGGCCCGAACGAAAGCACGCGGATCACCATCTCCGTCTCATCGTCTTCATAGTATTTCAGATGAAGTATGTACTTTTCGTCGTCCACTCGCTCCGTGCGCTTTTCAAAGTGAGCAAAATGCATCATGGCGCGTTCAAGCGCATTTCGCCCGTTTGTTATTTCAAGCGTCAGATCCATTCGCCGCGCTTCAAAAGGCACGCCGCGCCACGATCTTTCTCCCGTATAGTATTCACAGCTTTCTATCCGTCCGAGGTTTTTATATCTAAATCTGCATCCTTCCGCAATTACGCGAATCTTATCGTCCTTTAACGAATATTCAAACCCTCTCGGGCAAAACCACGCGCCGGTTCGCCTCCCGTGCCGGTTTTTCATGCTCACCGCAACCTGACGATGCTCCCGCATCGCGCTCAAAAGCAGCCGAAAATTGCATATATATCTTTCATCCTCAAACGGGTCTCCATCCGAATATTGATCGTATATTCGATAATCCTCTCTTGTAAACAGCGGCTCGACATCACTAAGCTCCGGCATTTCAACGTCAAACAGCTTTATTCTCGGGTCATTCGCGACCGCCTTGAGCCACCGTTTTTCAAGCAGCGTGAGCGGCATGGTGGGTCTATGCTTTAAAACCGGCGAAAGATCGTCGTTTAAAAGAGGCCATTTTCCGCTTTTTAGCGACGGGATTATTTTAAGCGCGCTTTCCGAAAACGCCTCGCGCGAGACTATCTCCCGCATGTCCGCCTCCGTCATCTGCATATCAAACGCCGTTTCCAAAATACGTGCGACGGTGTTATAATACGCGCTGTAAAGCTCGCTAAAAAGCATTTTTATCACCTCCCGACACGCCGTACATCTCGTACATTTTCCTGATATCTGCCTTAAACCCGTTTTCAACAGTGCGGTTTGAAAAGCTGAGTTTGGTTATGCGGCATATAAACGTGCGTATCCACGGGAGCATCTCCGTCGTGTCTATCACATCCGCGCTGTATCTGTATCGATTTTCATCAAGCTTTTCCACTCTGCCGCAGCGCTTTTCCCGCTCAAGACGGTTTATTATGTGTCTTTCGTCATCGCCGATTTTTATTTCAAACTCGACATGTTCGAGCCGCGTTATGTCTCGCTTGCAGCTCACGCCCCACATGTGCCGCTCAATCCCCTTCAGCTCATCTCTCAACTCATCGAATCGCTCGCATATTTCGTCCTCAATGACGACTTTTGACATATAGTCCAGGCGATATGATTCAAATCGACCGCTGCTCTCGTTAAATGCGATGAGATTCTGCCGTCCGTTCTGCGCGCTGATGCATATCCTTAACGGAACGAGCCTCACCCCGCGAATCTTTTTAGAATGTCTGGCGAGATTATCGGCGGTTATAAAGCGGCGGCCGCCCATCGCCTCAAACAGCTCTGCCATAACTGCACTGTCCATCGCCTGCGTCATATAGTGATGCTTAAACGAAAAGAGATCATCGTGTGCAGCCGCTTTATCCTGAATAAACGAGCCGATCACGCCGCAGGGCGCCGCTTCCGAAAAGAAGTCTACCGCATCCGAAAGAGCGCTTATATCCGTTTGCGGACTGCGGCTGTAAAGCACCTTTCTTCCGCATTTTTCGGTGGATATTATCCCCTCGTTCACGTATTCCTTCAGTTTTTTGCGCAAGGTGGATTCATCAAAGCTCATTTTTGAAGATATCAGCGCGTCGATTTCATCTACCAGCTCATTAAGCGATTTTTTCACATCAGGTGCATACAAGATATCAAAAATCGCGAAATGAAGGGTTATGTCTCCGTCTGTAAAGCTCTTCGCCTTCCAAGCCCTGTAAAACGGATTATTTGACACAGCTCTGCTATCCACGGATAAAAAGACGTTCTTACCCTCAGGTGTTTGAGAAAAGCGCATATAGTCGCCCAGCCAGCTCTCCAAACGCCTGCGCTCATCGTCATATGAGCGCGCGCTCTTTGCGTCATATTCGCTTCTGCTCTTAAAACCGTAAACATAAAACTCGCGCATATATGCCCGTATCTTTTCAAAATTCTTTATAAGCTCGCTATATGCCACTTTTACGCACCTCCTCCTTATAATTCTATATCGATTTTACTATATTTTCACGGAAAAAAGTATGCGAAACCGCCCCGTTATCATAGCGCCGTTATTCGCCGTATATTATGGATTCTATCATGAGCGCGGCGAAAACTCAACAAAAAAACGACCCTGCGTTATGCAGAGCCGTTTTAATTAACCTATTTTTTATATCAATACATCCCGCCCATACCGGGAGCTGCTGCCGGAGCCGGCGGCTCGGGAGCGGGGATATCGGTGACGATGCTTTCCGTCGTGAGCAGCATTGCGGATACGGACGCCGCGTTCTGGATAGCGGAACGGGTTACCTTTGTCGGGTCGAGGATGCCCGCCTCGATCATGTCGGTGTATACGTCGTTATATGCGTCATAGCCGAAGTACTTGCTGTCGGATTCTCTTATCTTCTCGACGATGATAGAGCCTTCAAGACCTGCGTTTGCGGCGATCTGCCTTACGGGCTCCTCCAGCGCACGCAGTATGATGCTTACGCCCGTCTTTTCATCGCCGGTAGTGTTGTCAAGCAGCGCCTTTACGTTGCCCTCTACCTTGAGAAGAGCCGTGCCGCCGCCCGGGACTATGCCCTCCTCGACAGCCGCCCTCGTCGCTGCGAGCGCGTCCTCTATACGCATCTTCATTTCCTTCATCTCGGTCTCGGTAGCCGCGCCGACCTGTATAACAGCTACGCCGCCCGCGAGCTTGGCGAGTCTCTCCTGGAGCTTCTCTCTGTCATAATCGGAGGAAGTCTCTTCAATCTGCGCCTTGATGGACTTAACTCTTGCAGCAAGAGCTTCAGCGTCGCCTCTGCCCTCGACGATGGTGGTGTTCTCCTTATCGACCTTTATCTGACGAGCGGAGCCTAACATGTCGATGGTGGCGTCCTTGAGCTCAATGCCGACCTCCTCGGAGATGACCGTGCCGCCCGTGAGAACGGCGATATCTCTTAACATTTCCTTTCTCCTGTCGCCAAAGCCGGGAGCCTTAACGGCGACGCAGTTGAAAGTACCTCTAATCTTGTTGACAACGAGAGTCGCAAGTGCTTCGCCCTCTACGTCATCCGCGATTATCATGAGCTTCTTACCGGATTGAACGACCTGCTCGAGTAAGGGAAGAATTTCCTGAATGTTCGTTATCTTCTTATCGGTTATTAAGATGAGCGGCTCGTCATATACGCACTCCATCTTGTCAGTATCGGTGACCATGTATGCGGACGCATAGCCTCTGTCAAACTGCATACCTTCAACGACCGCAAGGTCGGTCTTCATGGTCTTGGATTCCTCAACCGTGATGACGCCCTCGTTTCCGACCTTTTCCATAGCTTGCGCGATGAGCTTGCCGATTTCAGCATCGCCCGCGGAGATGGAGGCTACCTGCTCGATGGAGGAAGAACCCTTAACGGGCTGTGAAAGCTCCTTTAAGCCCTCGACCGCCGCATCGGTCGCCTTCAAAATGCCTCTCTTGATGCCCATCGGGTTTGCGCCCGCCGCGACATTTTTAAGACCCTCTCTTATGATGGCCTGTGCTAAAAGAGTAGCGGTGGTCGTGCCGTCGCCCGCGACGTCGTTCGTCTTTGTAGCGACCTCTTTTACGAGCTGCGCGCCCATGTTCTCAAAGGGATCTTCAAGCTCAATCTCCTTTGCTATTGTTACGCCGTCGTTCGTGATGAGCGGCGTGCCGAATTTCTTATCGAGAACGACGTTCCTGCCCTTGGGGCCCATGGTCGTCTTTACCGTGTTAGCTAATTGATTAACGCCCGCCTCGAGCGCTCTTCTTGCATCCTCGCCGAATTTAATCTGCTTTGCCATAATCGCTTACTTCCTTCCTGTTATTACTCTACGATCGCGAGAATCTCGCTGTTTTTGACTATCGTATATTCTTCGCCGTCGATCTTGACCTCTGTTCCGGAATACTTTGAACATATTACCTTATCGCCGACCTTTACGCTCATTACGACTTCCTTACCCTCTATCATACCGCCGGGGCCGACTGCTACGACCTCTGCAAACTGAGGCTTTTCCTGAGAAGCGGAAGTTAAAACTATGCCGCTCTTAGTCGTCTTTTCGATCTCAGCGGGCTTTACAACAACTCTGTCTCCTAAAGGTTTAACTGTCATGGTTAATGACCTCCTATTAATATTCTACTGCATTATTTGCACTGTCGATTATTGTTAGCACTCATTTACATCGAGTGCTAATCACTGTCTTTATTATAGTTGATTGTGGTTAAATAACAACAATAAAAAAGGGTCAAATTCATCCTTTATTTTCAAGCATTGCCATATTTTCTCCGATTATCTCCCATTTTCTTTTATTTTCTATATCATCTTCTCAAAATCGCTCCCATCGCGCAGAATATCGCAAACGTGACGATATCCGCCGCCACTATCGTAGCACCCACAGGCGTGGAGAGCAATATCGACAAAACTATGCCCAAAACGGTGCTTATGACGGATATTGCCGCCGCGGCGACAGTCACGCTTTTAAAGCTCTTAAACACGCGCATTGCGCACAGCGCAGGGAAAACTATGAGCGCAGACGTCAATAACGAGCCGGCGAGGTTCATCGCCAAAACTATTATCACAGCACAGGCTATCGCCGTCACCGTGTTGTATGCCCCCGCATTTATTCCCGCCGATGCGGCGAAATTTTCATCGAACGTCACGGCGAATATCCTATTATAAAAGATGATAAACAGCGCCAGTACTATCAAACAAATCACTGCGCACACCGCGACCTCGCCGGACGACAGCGTCAAAATCGCCGTCGAGCCGAAAAGCGAGCCGCAAACGTCTCCCGATACATTGCCCGACGTGGAAAACACGTTCATGAGCAGATATCCCACCGCGAGCGCGCCCACCGACACCGCCGCGATCATCGCATCCCCCTTGACGTGCTTTCCTCCGCGCAGCATGAGCACCGCCGCCGCGACCGTCACGGGCATGACGATCGCCATCTGATTTACCATAACATTGAGCACGGACGCGACCGCCATCGCGCCGAACGCGACGTGAGAAAGCCCGTCGCCTATGAACGAAAAGCGCTTTAACACGAGGCACACGCCCAGCACCGCGGCGCACAGCGCTATGAGCACGCCCGCTATGAGCGCATATCTCACGAACGGATAGTTAAAATACTCTAATATACTCATTTTTCCTCTCCTCTCACGCCGAAAACGCTGGCCGCGCCGCTTTTGAGATAGTCCTCCGTCTTTCCGAAAAACAGCAGCTTATGCGCTATGTGAAGTATGTGCGACGAGTATTTGACCGCCGCGGCAATGTCATGCGTGACCATTATGACCGTCATCCCCCCTCTGTTGAGCGCGGATATCAGCTCATACATCTCCTCCGTCACGGCGGGGTCAAGCCCGGTCACGGGTTCATCCAGCAATAGCAGCTTTTTCGCCGCGCAAAGCGCCCTGCATAACAGAACCCTCTGCTGCTGCCCTCCGGAAAGCTCGCGATAGCTCTTTTTTCTTATATCGAATATGCCCATATCGCGCATATTTTTCGCCGCGCGTTCCCGCTGCTCTCTATTTAAAAACAGTCCCTCGCCGATAAGCCCCGAGCAGACGGCCTCCTCCACAGACGCGGGAAAGTCGCGCTGGACCTCCGTCTGCTGCGGGAGATAGCCGATGCTCCCCCGTTTGCAGTCATCTGAAAGCTCGATATTACCCGAAATGGGCTGAACTCTGCCCAAAAGCGCCTTTATGAGCGTACTCTTACCCGAGCCGTTTTCGCCCACTATACTCAAATAGTCGCCCTCGTTCACCTCAAAATTTATATCCTTTATGACCGTTTTTCCGTCATAGCCCAACTGTACGTTTTTACAAATGATCTGTGCCATGCGTTCCTCCTATGAAAGTGCCTCGATTATCGCATCGAGGTTTTTTCCCATCAGCGTGAGATAGACCGTCCCGTCGCCCGATACCTCGCCCGACGTGGACTGCATCGGGTCCAAATATAGCTTTTCAAGCTGCGTTTTCTTAACATTCTGCGCTATCGTATCCGCGAGCTGGTCGTCGTCCCCTTTAGGGACTATTTCGTATTTTATTCCCAACTCATCCGCTTTTTGCGCCAAAAATGCGACCGTCTCAAAGCTGGCCTCCGTCTCCGCAGAGCAGCCCTCAAACGCTGCATAGTAATCTATCGAATAGTCGTGAAGAAGATACGCGAATGCAAATCTCCCCGCAAACAGCAGTGTATTTCCCCGGCAATAGTCGAGCTTTTCTTTAAAATCCCGCTCAAGCGCGTTCAGCTTATCCTTATATTCATCCGTATTTTCGCGATAGAACTGCGCATTATTCTCATCAACCTCGCAGAGCGCGGCGCATATCCCGTCGCATATCTCCGCGGCGTTTTTTAATGACAGCCAGACGTGCTCGTCATATTCATCATCGTGGTCGTGATGCTCCTCCATGCCCTCGATGTGCTTCTCATGCATGAGGTGCGCATATTGCATCATCTCGATAGCGCGGGTGTCCTTTGCCGAGGTCTGCAATAGCTTATCCGCCCAGCTTTCCGAGCTTCCTCCGCAATATATGAACAGGTCGGCGGAGGCTATCTCGATGATGTCGTGCGCCGTGGGCAGATAGCTGTGCATATCCGCGCCGTTATCCGCCAAAAGAATGACGTTTGCATCCGTGTTTTTGGTTATCGCGCTTGCCCAGTCGTATTCGACAAAGGATGCGCAAACTATCTTTGTCCCCGAATTAGTTTGCGTTTGAGGGGCGCATGAGCAGGCCGTCAGCAGCAAAATAATCGCCAAAACAACGCAAATCAGCCTTTTCACGGCAGCCTCCATTCCTGCGCGCACTTTGCGCAAACGCCGTAAAGCACGGTATTCTCCCTGTCTATGAGAAAATCGCTCGCGCTCAAAATCTCGCTCATCAGCTTTTCGGATTCCTCGTCGCTCATGTGCAAAAGCCGCCCGCAGCGCGTGCATTTCAGGTGAAAATGCCTGTCGCAGTGCTTTCCCGCGACGATCTGATAATACGACTGCCGCTCCCCTCGCTGTGAAAATCTCTTGACCTTGCCCTCGTCGCAAAGGCGGGAGAGCAGCCTATAGACCGTGCTCTTGCCCGGTGCATTTTCGCCCAGCTCGCTTTCCATCTCCTGCGCCGCCTGCTCCGCAGAAAACGCGGTCTGCGCATGTCTCGTCATGAAATCTATGAGCTGTTTTTTCTGTTCTGTATTATATGTAGACATATTTTCCTCGATTCAAGAATGATTATGAGAATTATTTTGAGATTCATTCTCAAATTATATTATACCCTATCCGTCATTTTGTCAATCATAAAAAGGCTCTCTCCGTTTTTTGCAGAGAGAGCTTTTTTCCGCTTGATTTATGAAAATGAAAGTATCAATGTAAGTGAAGTCAAAGGTTGCTTTGCTTACGCAAAGCTCCATTATATGTTCGCGCGGCGCAGCTTTCAAGAGCTAAAAGGCTTACGCCTTTTAGCTCTTGAAAGTGCCCGCCCGCCTCCGGCGGGCGGGCTTAGTTTTTGCGGCTGAAAGCCGCAAAAACCTGCGCCGCGCCTATTCGGCAAGCTCGCTTTATATTCGCAGGGAGAACATATGACTTGCGTATAAAAATCACTTTCGGCAATCAGCCGTGCCGAAAGTGATACCTTATTATTCAACCGACTTCAACGCCTCCACCATATCTATCTTCTTCAGCTTAAAATACATTATAAAGTTCACCGCGAGCGTGAAGGTCACTGTCAAAAGCGCCGCCCAAACCAGGCTCAGTCCGTTTATCGTTCGCCCAAACATCTCCGCCGCGACCTCGACCGTCTTTATGATGTACTGATGCAAAAACACGCCGCCCACCAGTCCGAGCAGTATCGCGATGCCCGTCAATATGAAGTTCTCGCGAT
>CAKROK010000055.1 GCA_934373295.1 uncultured Christensenellaceae bacterium
GACAACATCCTTGAGGATTGCCGATTGATGCAAGCCACCCTGACAGACTGTACAGGCATTGATACAGAAATCGAGAGCCTGCTTGAGGAGATCGATATGGTGACCGAACTGACAAGGCGTTGCATTGCGGAAAATTCACAGACGGCACAGAACCAGGAAGAATACGCCGCCCGGTACAATGGGTTTGTAGAGCGGTATGAAAAAGTCAAGGCACGGCTCGAACAGCTCCGCACTACAAAAGCTGCACGGGAAGCCCAGGCAGAAGCCATCGGAGCTTTCATGTTCGAGATGTAGGAGCTGGACACCATCAACGAGTTTGACGAAAAACTCTGGCTGACCATTATCGACACAGTGACCGTTCACGCCGACGGACGAATGACCTTCAAATTCCAGGGCGGCACAGAGATCGAGGCGTGAGTCCCAACAAAAGTCATGACCACCCCTAAGAGGGGTGGTCATGACTTCCTGAAATTCTTCGCGCGATTTATAATAATGCTCTATTGCATGGAGATTTACGATATAATATTTTTCGATTGGTTTTTACTTTGCCATTCAAACTTTTTTCCGCACTTTTATCCCGAGTTAAAGGGGATAGTCGGGCCGCATATGTTCGGATACAACAAGAAAGCGCATATGATTCACTTCATTGTATATATTCCCGCCTGTGCCGTGGCTGCGGGGGTATGCAGCATTTTTTAGATACATGACGAAAAAGCCTGTTTAAGGGTGATTAAATAAAAGATGCCTCCAAGGACAAAACCAACTCATGCGGTGAAAAACCGAAGTTTGGCTTCCTCAGGACATCTTCTATAGATAGTATATTCAATAAAAAGGGGAATGCCAACGATTTTTCTGAAAAATTGCTTTTAGCTGAATGACCCCGACGACATAGCGTATCGCAGCCTTGAAAAGGCGAACACGCGGCTTGAAAAGAAAGTCGCGGCATACCAAAGTTGGCGGACAAGCCCGAGCTTGCAGAGCATTTCGCGGAGAGGTTCATCGAGGACGAGCAGACAAAGAGCCTGTTTAAGCGCATCATCGACAAGATAAAGGAGCTTTTAGGCAAGATAAGGGACGCGCTCACAAAGCGCAAATACTATAAAGCAGCCGAGGCAGTGGCAACGGACATAGACGCGCTTGAAAAGGTAGAGAGCGCCTACTTTGACGCGCTTGAAAAGGTGAGGGATAACGGCGCGGCGAAGAAAGAGACGGGAGCAAGATACGACGTAAAAACCCCGGGGACTTACGATTATTCGAAATCGTTTGCACAGCAGATAGAGGATTATAAAAACGGAGTATTCCCTATTGATGATACCCTTATTGTCTGCGGCACACCTAAAGTTCTTCTTGATATAGGCTTAAACAAGCTGCCCATAACCTATGCGAAAGGTCATCTGAACACGATTTTAAACGGGAATAAAGCCGATCATGACTTTGGTGAAGCGATTTTAAAGCAACTGCCGGATGCATTAAAAGACCCTGTTGCGGTGATTGCGTCAAAGTCGCAGAACAATACGAGTTTGGTTGCTATACTGGATATGACGCATGGAGGAAAACAGATAATAGCGGCGGTGCGCATTGACGGAAAAGGAACTCAATATGGTGTTGAAATTGATTCTAATGCGGTTACTTCAATGCACAAGAGGGGAAACGCGATAAATCTTTTAAATGATGCGCTCACGGATGAGGCAAACGGAAACATAGGAGTATATTTCCTGAACAATACAAAAACCGCTCGCTTTCTACAACATCAGGGGCTACAATTGCCCAAAACCTTGAAGAACTCAAGCGGTTATATACATAGTATACGCGAAAGCGGCTCATCTGTCAACATGAAATTTAAGGATGCAACAGAAAGTCAGCAATTCAAGAGGTGGTTTAAAAACAGTGCTGCGGTAAAAGACGGAAAGCCCATGACGCTGTATCACTATACCGATGCCAATTTCACCGTTTTTAAAACCGAGTTAAGCGGAAAGAATCAGGGCGCGACGCTGGGCGACGGCATATACATGTCGAGCAGTAAAACGGCATTTTCAAGCCCTGAATACGGCAAAAACCGAATGGATTTATATGCGTCTATTCAGAATCCCTACGATGCCGCAAAGGGTTTGAGCAAGTCGCAAGCCCGGCGCATAGTCGAGAAATACGGGGCGATAAAGCACGACATACACGCATATGACGACATGTATCTCAAACATGCCGTAAACAAGCTGACAAACCCGATTCGCACTATGGATTACATTAAAGAGTATGCGAAAGATGCGGGGATAAGAACAAGTGATATATTTAAAGATTTAGGCTATGACGGAATCAAAAACGGCGTAGAGTGGGTAGCATTTGATGATATACAGGTAAAATCCACGGATAATATCGGTCTTTTCAGCAAAGAAAACAATGATATTTATTTAGAACTCAAAGACCCCGATAACATAGCGTATCGCAGTCTGGAAAAGGCGAACACGCGGCTTGAAAAGAAGGTCGCGGCGTTAAAGCAGGAGCTTAAACGCACGAACGGAATGACCGTAAAAGACGGCGAGGCGAAAAAAGCGGCGGCAAAGATAGTCAGCGAGTATAGCTCCGGCTACGATAAGCAGACGCTCACGGAGAATTTACAGAAGATGTTTGACTTCTTTGCGGGCAAACAGGCGGACGGCAAGACGGGCTTGGAACATTTAGACGAGGCTATGCCCCAGCTTAGAGCACTGGCAAGGGATATCATCAACAGAAGCTCCGAGCCGATAGCAGAGCTTGAGCAATTCTATAAGCCCATACGCGATATGATACGAAAGACTAAGATAACGCCCACGGCGCAGCAGAAAGCGGAGATAGCCGACTGGGGCAGCTTTGTGCGCGAAAATCGCGGAAAGATAGCTATAGCGAAAGAGGGCGGGACGACCGTTGAATCCCTCTATGAGCAATTAGCGGAGGCAGACCCGACGTACTTTGAGAGCGGCATTTCCGAAGAAGATATGCTGCAAGCGATAGCGGATTATGTAAACGACGTAGCCGCGCCGGAGTATGTAAACCCGTTCGGTGAAAACATCGATGAGGCTGTAGACGGACTGGCAAATGAAATGCTCGTAGAATACCTGACCGCGCCCAAGCTCAAGACGTTTGCGGACAAGAAGTTTGAGGAGAAACAGGCGGCGCTGAAGAAGCAGGGCGATATGTTAAGAGCGCAGACGGATAAGGTACGCACGACGGTATTCTCGCCGTTCGTTTCCTTCGCTGGAAATGAGATAAATTATAATATTGAAATCGTATAAGAGCCGTTTTTTATCCGCACCGTTTGTTGGGTCATATTAAAAATGTCGGCATTTTTTGACTTTTAGATGCGTTATGATATACTTAGTTTGAAATAGCATTGAGGAGTTTTTGGAGATGATAGAGACTGATCGATTCGTGTTAAGACCCTTTGAGCTAAGTGATATCGATATTGTGTTTAAGATATACTCGGACGCCGAGATAATGGAGTATTTGCCCGTGCCCGTGATGGATTTTGATACGGCACAGCGCCATTTAGATAGGATAATAGCCGGCTGGAAGGCCATCCCGCAGGTCAATTATGAATTTGCGGTTGTCGATAAGCAGACAAATGAAAAAATCGGTCGGGCAGAGATAACGAGAAATTACCCCGAGAGGTCCGTAATGATAGGCTGGATATTGCTAAAAAGCGCATGGGGGAGGGGATATGCCACGCAAATCGCAAAAGCGCTGATAGAGCATTGTTTTTGTAAATTGAATGTACATCGTGTTTACGCGCGGTGTCATCCGGATAATATCGGCTCGTGGAGGGTGATGGAAAAATGCGGGATGCGCAGGGAAGCCCGCTATATCAAAAAGTGCAGATATGAAAAATCGGACGGGATAAGATGGGAAGATGAATTTGAATATGCCATTTTAGATTCGGAATTCAGTAAGAAATTCGATTTGGATGGGATTGAGTAAAATGACGGATTTTTGTGGTTTTTGAGGATGAATTTCATGACGGAAAAAGAGAAGATGCTAAAGCAGCTGCTTTATGACGCGAATAACGACAGTATTTTAATCGAAGAAAGAGCCGAGGCCAAAGACCTTTGCCATGAGTATAATCAACTGCGTCCGTCCGATGAAAGCGGTCGGCGGGAGCTTATGAAACGGCTGTTAGGCAGTATAAAGGGCGATTTTTGCATACTTGCGCCGTTTTGGTGCGACTATGGATACAATATCGAAATAGGCGAGAACTTTTTTGCAAATCACAATACCGTAATACTCGATGCGGCAAAAGTGACCTTTGGCGATAATGTGTTCGTCGCGCCAAATTGCGGCTTTTATACGGCGGGGCATCCGATAGATTTTGAGCGCAGAAATATGGGGCTGGAATATGCTCATCCCATAACCGTCGGCGACAATGTCTGGATAGGCGCGGGGGTTCAGGTAATGCCAGGTGTCACGATAGGGAGCAATGTCGTGATAGGCGGCGGCAGCGTCGTCGTGAAGGATATCCCGAAAAATTCGGTGGCGGTCGGAAATCCCTGTAAGGTCATCAGGGCGATCACTAAAGAGGACAGAAAAACTCATTGGGGAATAGATTAGCTTTATCTGACGCATTTTTTAATTTGGAGGTAAAAATGGGAATAACGATTTTGGCGACGGTCATGATAATGGCGGCGTATTTTCTCGTATTATACGGCGGGGTAGGATTCATTCAGGATAAGAGGTTTTTCTCATCCGCACCGAAGGAGAATTTGGATGCGATCCCCGATAAAAAGGAGAGATTCCCGGGCGCGCACGTCATCGGATGGATGATAGTCGTGATCGCCCTCCTGCTTTTCATAGGGGCCGCCGTGATAGCCGTGTAGGACGGCATAAACAACGATTTTGGCTTTTTCGGGTTTTTTGCGAGATTTATCGCTATGCTCTACTGCATGGAGATTTATGATATATTATTCTTCGACTGGTTCTTACTCTGTCATTCAAACTTTTTCCCGCACTTTTACCCCGAGCTAAAGGGGATAGTCGGGCCGCATATGTTCGGCTACAACAAGAAAACGCATATAATTCACTTTATTGTATATATTCCCGCATGCGCCGCCGCTGCGGGGATATGCAGTATTTTTTAGGGATATGACAAAAACTGTGATAAAACAGTGTATGCCCAAGCTGCTGAAGAGGAAATTATAAATACGTTCAACTTGACAAGCATCCCAATTTCAATATAATTAATTTATAAAATAAACATAGGAGAGTTCAATTATGGCAAACGTATCCTCGGGCATCATTGGCGATGCCAACCTGTTAAATCTAAAAGAGATGGATGTGACCCAGGTCCGTCCGGAAGTGTCGAATTTCCTCGTTATGGGAGAAGAAATTATTCAGTGCTTCAAGACCGTGCGTGATCAGGTCATTTTTACTAATAAGCGCGTGTTTGTAGTGAATGTTCAGGGCATAACGGGCAAGAAGATCTCGTATTTTTCCTATCCCTATTCCAAGGTGCAGTATTTCGGAATAGAGACCGCGGGAGTTTTGGACATCGACAGTGAGCTCATATTGGCGTTTAACGACGGAAATGTACTTCAGTTCGACTTCAAATCAAAGGTGGATATAAGGCGAATCTGCGCGAATATTTCTTCGTTCGTGTTATAATCAAAATTCATTAATATAGCGGCTGAGGGATTCCTCGGCCGTATTTTGGTGGGAGGGGGCTTTTTGAACGAACATCTTCACTCATCACTATTACTTATTACTTTCCAAAAACCGACCTTATTTTTAGTGAAAAGTGAAGAGTGAAAAGTAAATAAGTAAAAACCGACAAACCTCTGATCGAGATTTGTCGGTTTTTGGTCTGGGTGAGAGGATTCGAACCTCCGGCCTCTTGAACCCCATTCAAGCACGCTACCAAACTGCGCCACACCCAGATATTCGTTGTTTCCAACAGCAATTATTATACTAAACGGACGTGTGTTTGTCAACTACTATTTTGCAAAAAATAGAAGAAAGTGTATTTGCGTCTGAAATACCGCGTGGTTATGCGGAAATTATTTCTTTATAAAAACACATCTGCGCCCGAGGGGTATGTTTGGGCGCAGATGGATGTGATTATTATCTTTCGTTTAGCGGGACGTATTCACGCTGATCTCCGACCGCCATATACGCGGGGCGGATTATCTTTCCGGCGTTTATCAGCTCCTCCATGCGGTGAGCGCTCCATCCTGTTATTCTCGCTATCGCGAAAAGGGGAGTGAACAGCTCCATGGGTATACCAAGCATCTGATACACGAGGCCGCTGTAAAAATCCACGTTTGCGCTGACGCCCTTGTACATTGTCTTACAGCCGGATATGAGCCTGGGCGCGAGACGCTCCACGGACGCATAGAGGTTATATACGTCGTGCATGTGCTTTTCCTCGGAAAGCTGCTCGACGAAGCCCTTCAATACCTCTGCACGCGGGTCGGAAACGGAGTATATCGCGTGACCAATGCCGTAGATGAGACCGGATCTATCAAACGCTTCCTTATTTAACAGCTTGTCGAGATATGCTAAGACCTCGTCCTCATCCGTCCAGTCCTTGACGTTCGCCTTGATGTCCTCAAACATCTGGCAGACCTTTATATTCGCGCCGCCGTGCTTAGGCCCTTTGAGAGAACCCAATGCCGCGGCTATAGCGGAATACGTGTCCGTACCCGATGAGGTGACGACGTGGGTGGTGAAGGTAGAGTTGTTGCCGCCGCCGTGTTCTGCGTGCAGGATGAGAGTGAGGTCGAGCACCTTTGCCTCAAGTGCGGAATACTTTCCGTCGGGATGGAGCATGTACAAGAGATTTTCCGCAGTGGAAAGGGAGGGATCTGCATCTCTTATAACGAGACTGCCGATTTTATTATGATAATAGTTACAAGCCTGATAACCATATACCGAAAGCAGGGGGAACATGGAGATTAGCTGAATGCTTTGGCGCAAAACATTTTCAAGAGAAATATCGTCAGCATTTTTATCATATGAATACAGTGTGAGCACGCTCCTTGCAAGTGAGTTCATGAGATTGTCGCTGGGCGCCTTCATTATGACGTCGCGCGTGAACGAGTTGGGAAGAGTGCGGTATTCGCTCAGTGTGTCGCAAAAGGACGAAAGCTCGGCGGATGTGGGCAGCTCGCCCAAGAGCAGGAGATACGCGATCTCCTCAAAGCCGAATCTGTTGTCCTTTAAAAAGCCGTTTACAAGCTCCTTAATGTTATATCCTCTGTAAAAAAGCTCGCCCGGGCTGGAGATCTCCTTGCCGTCGACCATCTTTTTTGCGTTTATCTCCGATATTTCGGTCAGACCCGTTAAAACGCCCTTGCCGTTTAAGTCTCTAAGGCCCCTGTTGACTTTATGCTTGGTGTAAAGCTCGGGCTGGATATAGTTGTTTTTAATGCACTTTTGTGTCAGTGCGGATATCTCCGGGGTGATCTCGGAATAATTTTTCTTATCGCTCATTATTACCTCCTAAAATGTAAAAATAGTTCATATGTGAAAACCGCATGTATTACAGTCGTACCGGAAAGAGATTTTCGGCACGTTTTTATTTATTTTGTTTTAGTATAACCGCATTTAAGGGAAATCTAACAGCGGATGATCGCGCTGTATATAATGAATAGAATTTACCATGATTTCCCGAGAAAGTCAACCTTTTATGTGTGAACATTTTATAAATTAAACTATTTATATGAAGTTTACGTGAATTAAATGAAAAATAGAGCGAAGGACGGCTAAATTTCTTTACTTGTGAGCGCGGGATTTTTATGATATACTGAAAAAAATGGATTGGAGAAGGACATGATCAAAAAAGTCGTTATTCCGGCGGCGGGGCTGGGAACTCGCTTTTTACCCGCTACAAAGGCGCAGCCCAAGGAAATGCTGCCTATAGTCGATAAGCCGACGATTCAATACATAGTCGAAGAGGCGATAAACTCCGGCATCGAGAGCATACTCATAATAACCGGACGAAACAAGAGGGCGATAGAGGATCACTTTGACCGTTCGCTCGAGCTTGAAATGGAGCTTGAAAAGAACGGCAAGGACGAGCTTTTAAAGCTGGTGAGGGATATCGGTGGCATGGTGAACCTCCACTTTATCCGCCAAAAGACGCCCAAGGGACTGGGTGATGCGATAGCCTGCGCGCGCGATTTTGTCGGTAACGAGCCGTTTGGCGTGCTGCTGGGGGATGACATCGTCGTTTCCGAAAAGCCCGCGTTAAAGCAGCTCTTTGACGTTTACGACGCCTGCGGACGCACCGTAGTGGGCGTGCAGAACGTGCCTGAAAGCGAGGTCAATAAATACGGCATCGTCGACCCGGGCGAGGCGGCGAACGGCTTATATAAGGTAAACAGCCTTGTCGAAAAGCCCGAGCTCAAAGACGCGCCCTCCACCCTCGCCATCATGGGAAGATACGTCCTCTCTCCCTCGATTTTTGACGCATTAAAGGAGCAGACGGCCGGCAAGGGCGGCGAGATACAGCTTACGGACGCCATAGAAAAGCTCGTTTTGAGCGAGGGCGTGTATGCTTATGAATTTGAGGGCAAGCGCTATGACGTGGGCAACAAGATGGGATATCTCACCGCGACATGCGAGTTCGCGCTGGCTCGTCCCGAGCTGCACGACGAATTTGCCGCGTATTTAAAGGCGCTCGTCGAGAAGATCTGATATTTTTTCCGAAACGACAAAAGCATCCGACATGGATGCTTTTTTAATGTTGTTCTGAAAAATAATTCTCAGCGGCAAAGGCGAAATTCTCACAAAACCGCGCGGCGGCGAGCCTGCTCGTCTTTAAAAAGGGCAGAAGCATGTCAAACGCATGGAAAAGCCCCGGATATACGTCGATTTTCGCGGGAACGCCCGCATTTTTGAGCGACTCGATATAGCTCATCGTCTCGTCATAAAACGGCTCGGCGGTGGATATGAATGTGTATGCGGGCGGCAGGTCAGAGTGATTTTTGCGGCGCGCGGGGGAGGCGTATTCGGAAATGTCTTTTTTATCCGTCCCACGCAGATATTTCGCCCATGCGCGGTGATTTCGCAGTGTGTTCCAAACGGGCGCGTGATTATCCCGAGATGATGGCGTGTCAAAGTAATCGAGCATGGGATATAGCGGCATTTGATAGGCGATGCTTACGCCGCCGCGGTCCTTTTCATACATGCACAGCGCCGCGGTCAGCCCGCCTCCGGCGCTTTCTCCGCCCACCATTATCTGATCTTCACGTATGTCCAGTTTTTGTGCATTTTGGGCGAGGTAGCGCAGCGCGTTGCTGCAATCCTCCAATGCGGCGGGATAGGGCGCTTTTCCCGCGAGGGTATAATCCGGGCTGACCACGACCGCGCCAAACCGCTTGACGAGGTCGATAGAGCGCGTGAAATAAGCCATTTCCGGCATACCCGTGACGTAGCCGCCGCCGTGTATCCATAACACGCCCGTGCGTTTTTTAACGGGGTCTGCGTTTTTAGGCGAGATTATCAAAAGACGGATGCTTCTTCCGTGAGAGTCGATATAGACGGCCCGCCGCCGGGTTTTATATCTTTTTTTGAATATATCATTCGCTTTCAAGCAGTTTTTCCATCCATATCATGTCGTAATGTCTGCCGAATTTATAACCGCAGCGGTGGAAGTGTCCCACCGTCGTGAAGCCGAGGTGTTCGTGAAATTCCGCGCTGTTTTTGGTTAAGTATTCGTCCTCGACGACGGGATAGGCGATGCACGCATAGAGATTTTCAATGCCCATTTCGCGGAGCTTTTTTTCTAAAGCGGCATAGAGCATCTTGCCATAGCCGCGCCTATGCGCGTTGACGTCAAGATAGACGGAAAGCTCGCAGCAGCGGTTATAGGCGGCTCTGTCTTTAAACACGCCTGCATAGGCATAGCCCATTATTTTGCCATCGTCTTTTAAAACCAAATAGGGATATTTTTTAAGTGTGTTTTGTATTCTTGCAGAAAAATTTTCAAGCGTGGGTACGTCGTATTCAAAAGTTATTGCGGTGTTTTTTACATACGGCGCGTATATCTCTAAAAGGCGGGGAGCGTCCTTGGCAGATGCGGTCTCAATGGTTATCATAGCAACCTCCATGATGTGTTTCTTCAAAAACAGAATAGCACAAAATGCGATAAAAATCAAAAATAACAGTACAACATCCATACGAAATTTGATATAATGAAGAAAAACGAAAGGATGGCATTGCTTTGAAGATAAGAATAGGAATATACGGCTACGGCAATTTGGGAAAGGGCGTTGAATCCGCAGTTTTAAAGGCGGAGGACATGGAGCTTGCGGGCATTTTCACGAGGAGGGACCCCGAAACCGTAAAGACGCTTTCCGGCGCGAAGGCTTTTTCGGACAAGCTGATAGATGAGATGAAAGACGATATCGACGTGATGATACTCTGCGGAGGCAGCGCGAACGACCTTCCGACACAGACGCCCCAGCTCGCGGGTAGCTTTAACGTCGTGGACAGCTTTGACACACATGCAAAGATACCCGAGCACTTTGCGGCGGTCGATAAATCGGCGAAGGATGGCGGCAAGGTGGGCGTGATATCCGTGGGCTGGGACCCGGGCATGTTCTCCTTGACGCGGCTATATTCCCAGGCGATATTGCCGGACGGATGCGATTATACTTTCTGGGGAAAGGGCGTGAGCCAGGGGCATTCCGATGCGATAAGACGCATAGACGGCGTTTTGGACGCCCGGCAGTATACCATCCCCGTGGAGGACGCTCTTGAAAGGGTGCGCGCAGGCGAAAATCCCGAGCTGACCACGAGGGAAAAACACACGAGGGAGTGCTTTGTCGTCGCTAAAGAAGGCGCGGATAAAGATCGAATCGAACGTGAGATAAAAACCATGCCCAACTACTTTGCAGATTACGACACCACCGTAAACTTCATCACCGAGGATGAGCTTTTAGCCGAGCATGCGGGGATACCTCACGGCGGAGTCGTACTGCGCACGGGCAAGACAGGCTTAAACGGTGAAAATAAGCACGTGATCGAGTATAAGCTCAAGCTGGATTCCAACCCCGAGTTCACCGCGGGCGTGCTGACGGCGTATGCGCGTGCGGCATACAGGCTGAATCGCGAGGGAAAAAGCGGCTGCATGACTGCGTTTGACATCGCGCCTGCGTATCTGCATCCGCTCGACCCGGAAGAGCAGAGGAGAACGCTTCTTTAAACTTATAAAATAATAAAGATAAAAAAGCCGTTCTGAATAATATGTATTTCAGATCGGCTTTTATAGTATTAGTATGAAGAAAATTATTGTTTTATTTTAAAAGAGATGCTATAAGCTCGCTCTCCTTTTTGAGATCCTCCGTCAAGGGGGCGCCCGCGAAGAATATCGCGACCAGACCGGGGCCGATGGACGCGCCGCAGGACTGACCCACATGCAGCATTTCTATCGAGCGGGGATGAAGTTCATCTTCGATAACCTTTTTAATAGACTCAGCCTGCTCATCCCTCATACTGTTTGAAATGAAGATATCTTGATTTTCGATATCCTCGCTTAATGCCTTTATGTATTCAATGGATATGCGCAAGGCTTTGCTATAGCCTTTGACCTTTCCTATAACAAAGCTCATGCCCTGTCTGTTGAAATCAGCAAGAGGCTTTAAGCTGATGAGTGTGCCCATAAATGCAGCCATACCGGAAACTCTACCCATTTTCTTTAGGAAAAACAGGTCGTCCATCGGGCCTATCTGATGAATGCGGTATTTGTATTCGTCGAGGTATTGCGCAGTTTCCTTCGCGCTAAAGCCCTCGGCTCTCATCTTGTTCGCCTTGTCAATGAGCATACATATACCGCCGGAATATTTTAAGGAATCCACGACATACGCCTTTGCATCGTATTTTTCGCTCAGTTTTTTTGCGACTATGCTCGCCTGCGATGCCGTGCCGGAAAGACCGGACGAAAGAGCGATATACAGTACGTCCTTTCCTTTAGAAACGTATTTTTCAAAAACCTCCTCGACATATACGGGGGAGGGAAGGGCGGTTTTGTAAAAGGTGTTCTTGTCTTTAAGACTGCCGTAGAAGTCCTCGTAGGATATGTTTTTCCAGTCTAAATCGGCGTTTTCACTTCTGCCGTCAGGATACGTCAAAATTCCGGGGATATATTCGGCGACGCCGTAGTGTGCGCGCAGTTCTTCGGTCAAATCACATGACGAATCGACGATAATAATAAAATCTGACATCATTTCCTCCAATAATATGCTATATTAAATCTTATAGTATTATACACCGCTTGTTTGAGGATTTCAATACATCTAATATGCTTTATTAGATTTTTTTAATAAAAATATCAAAAAAATTTGGTCAAAATCGATAAAAAAGTTGATTTCACGGGAATTTGATGGTATAATAGCTCAGATATAAAACTCACTTTTGCTTTGAGGGGTCTTGTGTCGCGCATTTTTGCCGATGATTCCCTCACATTTTGCAGAAGGCGGTAAAACAAATTTTTTAGGAGGACATTAAAATGTCAGTTATTTCCATGAAGCAGCTGCTTGAAGCAGGCGTACACTTTGGCCATCAGACGAGAAGATGGAACCCCAAGATGAAGAAGTTCATCTTCACCGAGAGAAGCGGTATCTATATCATCGACCTTCAGAAGACCGTTAAGAAGCTCGAGGAAGCGTATTTCTTCATGAGAGACATCGCGGCTGAGGATAAGGGCATACTGTTCGTCGGCACGAAGAAGCAGGCTCAGGAATCCATAGAGACCGAGGCTAAGCGCTGCGGCCAGTACTATGTTTCCAACAGATGGCTGGGCGGCATGCTCACCAACTTCAAGACCATGAGAAGCAGAGTCGCGAGATTAAACGAGATTGACAAGCTCGAGGAGACGGGCGATATCGACCTTCTGCCCAAGAAGGAAGTCATCAAGCTCATGGCTGAAAAGGAAAAGTTAGAGAAGAACCTCGGCGGTATCAGAGATATGACCACCATCCCCGGCGCTATCTTCATCGTCGACCCCAGAAAAGAGAGGATCGCTGTTGCAGAGGCTAAGACTCTCGGTATCCCGATCGTCGCTATCGTAGACACCAACTGTGACCCCGACGAGATTGATTACCCCATCCCGGGCAACGACGATGCTATCCGTGCGGTAAAGCTCATCGCAGCGAAGATGGCAGACGCCGTTTTAGAGGGCAAGCAGGGCGAGCAGCTTGAGGACGTCGAGGAAGAGACGGCTGAGGCGCAGGCGGCTATCGAAGAGTAAAACACAGGAGGATTTTATAAATGGCAGCATTTACAGCAAAGGATGTAATGAAGTTAAGAGAAATGACCGGCACGGGCATGATGGACTGCAAAAAGGCGCTCATCGAGGCCGACGGCGATATGGATAAGGCGGCGGAGCTCTTAAGAGAAAAGGGCCTCGCAAAGGCAGCTAAGAAGGCTGACCGCATCGCGGCAGAGGGCATCGTCGATGCTTATATCTGCGAGAAGTGCGGCGTAGGCGTTTTAGTTGAAGTAAACTGCGAGACTGACTTCGTCGCAAAGACGGACAACTTCAAGGCTATCGTACACAAGATCGCTCAGATCATCGCTGAGCAGGATCCCGCGGACGTTACCGCGCTGCTCTCCTGCACCTGCGACGAGGGCACGGTTGAAGAGATGATAAAGAACGCTACCTTCAAGATCGGCGAGAAGATCGACGTTCGTCGTTTCGTCCGCATCAAGGGCTATGTCGATTCTTACATCCACATGGGCGGCAAGATCGGCGTTCTCGTAGAGGCTGACGCTGAGCCCGACAAGGAAAAGATGCACGACGTCGCGCTTCAGATCGCTGCGGCTAAGCCCGAGTACATCAACGAGAGCGAGGTTCCCGCGGATGTCATCAACCACGAGAAGGAGATCTTAAAGGCGCAGGCGTTAAACGAGCCCAAGCCCAAGCCCATGAACATCATCGAGAAGATGGTAGAGGGCCGTATCCAGAAGTACTTCAAGGAAGTTTGCCTCATGGATCAGCCTTTCGTTAAGGACGGCGACATCTCCGTTTCCAAGATGCTGGGCGGCGCTTTCGGCATCAAGCAGTTCGTTCGCTATGAGATGGGTGAAGGCCTCCAGAAGAGAGAGGACAACTTCGCTGAGGAAGTTATGAGCCAGATCAACAAATAAGCGATACACAAAGAGCAATTCAGACGCGATTCATTTAGGGTTGCGTCTTTTTTGTTTGACTAATCGACAAAAAGTAATATAATGTTGTTAGAAATTTTTAGGGGAAACGAGGGGTTTTATGAAGTCACGTTATAACACCGCACGCAAGTTTTTGATTTTTTGGACGCTTTTTATCGGCATAGGCGCCGTGGGCGGCTCGTTGATGATGCTTATTGACCCATCGGGAAGAATAATGGGCATGGACGGTATGCTGCCGTATTTTAAGGCACTGCCCTTTGCGGACGTGCTTTTCACAGACTTGACATTTTCGGGAATAGCGCTGTTGATAGTAAACGGGCTTACAAACCTCACCGCGGCGGGGTTGCTGTTTGCGAGGAAAAAATCGGGAATTATACTCGGCGGAGTATTCGGAGTGACGCTCATGCTGTGGATATGCATACAATTTTACACGTTCCCGTTCAATTTCATGT
>CAKROK010000056.1 GCA_934373295.1 uncultured Christensenellaceae bacterium
TGAAGCTGCGACAAAAGCCTTTGGATACGATCCACGGTCTATAAAAAGCAGTATCAATGATACTGTGAGGTGGCTTGTGAAAAATGTCTTGAAACAGAAGGCAACTGTTGTAGCAGCCTAATTAATACTCTTATAACAATAAAGTGAGGTACATATGAAGTACTTCGCTTTATTGTTATAGAGCATCTACTAAATGGTTATTTTTTAAGAGTATTGAATGCAGCGAGAACAGTATGCCAAAGCAACAAAGAAGATGTAACTGTGCCAATACCGCCCGGTACAGGGGAATAGTGGCAGCCGACTTTCTCAGCGGCAGCCATATCGACATCACCGCATAGATTATTATTTTTATCTGAATTAATGCCAACGTCTATTACGTATTGGTTCTCGCGCAGATATTTTTCGTCAAAAAACCCTGCGTGACCGACAGCAGTAATGAGAACATCAGCTTTTGCGCATTTTTCCGCGAGGTTTTTCGTTTTTGAGTGGCATATTGTAACAGTTGCGTTTTTATCGAGCAGCAGCATGGAAACGGGCTTTCCGATAACGCTGCTGCGCGAAACGACCACGACGTCCTTGCCCTCCAAATCCACGTCGTAATAGTCCAATATCCTCATGCACGATTCGGCAGTACAGGGGTAAAAGCCGCGCTTAATCCCGTAAAACGAGTGTGCGGCGGAGTAGGGGGTCACGCCGTCGACATCCTTGTCGGTGGAGATCAAGTCACAGATCTTGCTCTCGTCAATGCTTTTGTTAAGCGGACGAAGAAGCAAAATGCCGTGGATCTCGCGGTCAAAATTTATGCTGCGGACGGTGGATTCGACCTCAAATTGGGATGCATCCGCGCCGATGGATGCGGTACGCACCTCGATGCCCAGCCTTTCGCCCTTTTTGAGAAGAATCCTCTCATAAGTGATATCGTCCGGGTTTTCACCCATGCGAATCACGCAGAGCGTGGGAAAGATCATCTTGCATTTTACGAGCTTTAGCAGCTCTGCGGTCTTTTCCTCAATGGACAATGCGACAGGTTTTCCGTATAACAGCATAACTTTCCTCCGTTTAATTTATCTTTGAAATTACCTCGTTGTAGAGATTATCGGCAAGAATAGTATATTTGTTTAAAAGAATATCCGTTTCGGTCTTTATAGAATTCTTTTTATCGACATCTTTTAAACTTCTGATGTTTATATATACGTTTATGCTCGCGGTGTTGAGCGCACAGCGCATGAGCATAAGCCCGGCGCCTACGTCTGAAATGAGCATTGCGCTGCCCTTTTCACACAGATTTTCGAGGATATCAATCGCGTCACAACAGCATTTCATTATCTCGATGGGCGTTTGACACGCGCCGACGAGGTTTTCCTGTATCGCGCGGCTGCGAAAGGCTATTTGTTCTTCCGTATCCCTCGGCAGCTTATATGCGAGTGAAAGCGGCTCGTATGCTCGTGCATCCTCGTCGATAAGCGCCAAAAAACGGTCGCTGAGCGCCTTACACTGCATAAATAAATCGTGCATTTCATCGGAGCAATGCGCGTATTTTTTGTTTATCGCGGTCAGTGACGCGACCATCCCGCCCAGTGCTATGCCTATCGAGGCGGATAGCGCCGCCGCGCCGCCACCGCCCGGAGTGGGGGTGGGGTCGTAAAGCGCCTGTGCGAATTGTTGTAACGTTAAATCTCTGTAGTTCATATTATCGGTTAAAATAGCTTCGTATATCCCCGCTCATGTAGAGCGAGCCCAATGCAATAGTCGGGCGGCCCTCGTTAAGGGCGTCTGATATTGCGGCGTCAATTGCTTTATAGCTCTTGCTGTCGATACCCTGCGATTTGGCGCATTGCGCAAGCTCGTCTGCGGGTAATGCCCGCGGATTATCGGGCGTAACGGCAAACAATTTTTGCGCAAACGGCGCTAGCAGCTCGAGCATCTTTCCATAGTTTTTATCACGCATCACGCCGAAAATGACGTTCACACACGTTTTTGGCAGGAGCTCGTTTAGGGTATCAAGTGTCGATTTTATTCCCTGCGGATTGTGTCCTCCGTCCACGATGAACAGCGGGTTTTTGGACAAAACTTCAAAACGAGCGGGCCATTTTGTAGCGGCAAGTCCCTCTAAAATGGACTTTTGAGTTATCTTCCAGCCTTTTTCTTCAAGAACTTCGGCACATTTTAAAACGACCGCGGCGTTCATGGGCTGATAGCTGCCCGTGAGAGGCAGGTGAATGTCTTTAATTTGTCCGTATTCGAGGGTAAAGCCGTCGACAGTGTGGCTGTCCACTATCATTTTATCATATTCGGGCGCATAAATAAACGCCTTTTTGGCTTTTGCGCAGTTATATATGACGGATTTTGCATTTTCATCCGTAGCGGCGCAGATCACGCTGCCGTTTTGCTTTATAATGCCTGCCTTGGTATGCGCAATTTTCTCGATAGTATCGCCCAAAAAAGCGGTGTGGTCGAGCCCGATCTGCGTTATGACGGCAAGCTCGGGGACGTCTATGACGTTTGTGGAGTCAAGCTCGCCGCCCATGCCTGCCTCGAGCACGACGATGTCGCATTTTTCCTGTGCAAAATAGACGAACGCGAGTGCGGTTATCAGCTCGAATTCGGTTGGGTGATCGTCCATCTCTTCGGCAAACGGGCGGATATACTCCGTAAGCTCGGCGAGCCTGTCATCCGGAATATCTATGCCGTTTATGCGTATGCGCTCGTTAAAACGCTCGATAAATGGGGAGGTGTATAAGCCGGTTTTATATCCCGAGCAGACGAGTATGTTAGAAAGCATCGCGGCGACGCTCCCTTTACCGTTCGTGCCTGCAATGTGAACGAATTTCAGCTCGTCTTGCGGGTTACCCAGCTTAGCGAGCAGCTCGCGCGTCCGTGAAAGACCGGGTCGGCTGCCCAGCCAGGATATCGAGTGGATGTAGTTTAATGCTTCATTATAGGTCATTTTATCTCTCCGAGGCGAGGAATCTGCGCACGGTCACGCCGTAAAGCGCCCTGTTTAAAAGGTATACGATGATGGTGTCGCAGGTCATTATCAGCAGTTTGAAGGGCAGTCTCGTTAAAAATAATGCGAAGTAGTTTGGCGCGCCGGAATAGAGCATGAGCGCGAAGGTGTTATACAGCATTGACCCGATAAACTCCGCAGTCACGCAGGAAACGGCGATGGAAAGCAGAGTCGGCTTGCCCTTAAAGGCGTATTTTGACAAAAGTCCGCTGATAAGTCCTATCAAAAGCGGACCGACCGTCAGCGGGACAAACAGGCCGTAGCCCGATAAAAAGCAGCCGATGACGTCCGCAAGAACGCCCACCGTCATGCCCGCGACGGGCCCCAGCCATATTCCCGCAAGCAGCATGGGGACGCATTCAAAGCTGATGCGCAGGCTGTTCGGGTCGATATAAAAGCCAAGGTAGCGGGATAAAATGATGCTGATGGCTATGAGCATTGCCATCAAAATGACTTTTCTAAGTGAAGTCTTTTTGTTCATATTAATTCTCCTTTCCAAAAAACTGCTGTCATAAAAAGGAAAATCAAGAACTTTTCCACATTAAAAAAGCAGCAGCGGACGCGATATTGAACCGCAGAGATAAATCCCTTTCGTGCAAAGGCAACTTCCCATCCTTTTGCCACTTAACGCTCAATATCTACTCTACTGCCACCCATTCTACCATTTTAGGGCGCTTATTTCAATAGCGAATAAAGATAATCCACAATATTCTGTCTTTTTTCACGAAAACGTCCCTGTATCATGTCGCTCTTGCCGCCGCCCGAGCCGTTTAGCGCGGCGTTTATTTCGCGGCTCATTATAGAGAGCGCAAGAGTATCACTCTTGATGACATACATGTATCCCGTTTGGTCGTCGCCACTTAATGCGGCGCAAAGCCTGTTCGCGCGCGTTGCGGCGCAGTTTACAGCATGGCGAAGCTCGTCCATTGAAAGCTCGTCGCAGAAAAATACAGTAGCGCCGTCTGTGATATCCGCGTTTTGTGCGATGCGTTCCGCGAGGGTTTTTTTAAAGGATGAGAACTTCAGCTTTTCAGACTGATAGTCCTCATTTAGCTTTGATACTGCGGCAAAGGTCTCATGCTTTTTTGCGGAAAGAAGCTCTGAGATGCGCGAGTTTTGCTCGTCGATAGCGCACATATTGGAAAACGCCGCGCCGCCGCAGACGAGAAATACGCGCGTACCTTCGCGGTGGCGCATACTGCCCAGCACTTTAATAATGCCGATTTCACCCGTTCTTTCAACGTGAGGAGCGCAGCACGCGCAGCGGTCAATCCCCTCTATCTCGACTATGCGGATGTCCTTTGTAAGCTCTAATTTGCTCCTGTAGTCGAGAGTTTCCAGCTGTTCACTCGTGGGATAGGAACATACTACGCGTCTATTTTCATATACGGCGTTATTCGCCGAAAGCTCTGCTTTTTTGAGCGTATTTTCGTCGATTTCGAGTGAAAAATCAATCGTCATGAACTCGTCGCCCATGTGAAAGCCGACGTTGTCCGCGCCCGTGAGTTTGTGTATTATGCCGGAAAAAATGTGTTCCCCCGAATGCTGCTGCATACGCGAAAAACGCTGTTCCCAGTCGATTTCACACTTGACCACGCCGAAAACGGGCTTGTCGCAGATATGCGTGATTATGCGTTCGTTTTCTATGACATCAAAAACGCGGGCATGAGAAATATATCCCGTGTCCGCCGCTTGACCGCCGCCTTCCGGGAAGAAGGCGGTTCGGTCTAAAATTATTTCATACTTATCCCCACGCTGTTCACAGCTCAAAACGGTCGCTTTAAAGCTGTGAACGTGGGAATTTTCGTCGAAAATCCTTATAGTGCTCATATCAGCCAATGCCGCCCGAGGTGAGTGAGCCTAAGATGAGGACGAGCAGAGTCAAGCCGCAAAAGACGTATTTGCCTATGGGGTAGATGCGCTTGGATAGGCTCTTGTCGCTGCCCAGATCGATTTCCGCCATGGCGCTCTTCTTGTCATAAATCCAGAAGAACATTATCGCGGCGAGCAGTGCGCCGATGGGGCAGAGGTAGATTGAGCAGACATCCATCCAGTCGGAGACGATGGCCTCTATCAAAACGGCGATTATAGTGCCTATGACGGCGATTATCGCGACGGCTATGGGGCGCTTCATGTTGAATTTGGTCTGTAAAGCCTCGATAGGCGCTTCAAAGAGGTTGATGAGCGAGGTGAGGCCGGCGAACAGCACTGCGATGAAGAATATTATCATGACGAACGCGCCGCCCGGCATACCCTTGAATACCTGGGGAAGATACACGAACAGTAATCCCGGGCCGCCGTACATTACCTCATTCGCGGCTATGCCCACGGTGCTCATTGCGGGGATGATCGCCAGCGCTGCGATGAACGCTGCGAGGGTATCGAAAAGCGCGACAGCCATTGCGCACTTGGGAATGTTCGTGTCCTTGGAAAGATACGAGCCGTATACGAGCGTGCCCGAGCCTGCGAGAGAAAGTGAGAAGAACGCCTGACCTAAGGCATATTTCCACATATTGGGGTCGACGAGCTTGCCCCAGTCGCTCACGACGAACATGTGCTTATATCCCTCGACAGCGCCAGTCTGACAGCCGACGTATATCGCAATTCCTATGAACATGAGGAAGAAAAGGGGCATCATAACCTTATTCACGTTCTCGATTCCCTTAGATATGCCGAAGCCAACTATTAGGAAGGTTATGACGAGAGCGAGAAGATGCCATCCGAGGACATTATGCTCAGACGCCATCGTGAAGAACGTGTTTTCATAGAATGAAAAATCACTGCCCGCGATTATCGAGCCGGTGAAGGAGCCTGCTGTATACTTCAATATCCAGCCGACGACCACGGAATAGCCGATAGCCAACGCGAATGAGCCGAGTACGGGAACGAGGGAGAGTATGCCGCCGGGCAGCTTTTTGCCAAAGCGGCCTTGCGTCGCATTTTCAAATGCGCCCATCGGGCCGGCGTTTGTGAGCCTGCCGAAGGACATCTCGCCTATGACGCCCGTGAAGCCGATAACGACGACGCAAATAAGATATGCAATCAAAAAGGGCGCGCCAAATTCCGCAACTCTGCGCGGGAAGAGCCAGATGTTGCCCATGCCAACCGCGGAGCCTATGCACGCGAGAACAAAACCAAAGGATGTTTTAAAGGAATCCCTGCCTGTAGATGCTGTATTTTTCATTGTTCCTCCAAATTTACAAATAAATGTACTTATAATATAAAATTTATTATATCATTTATGGCTTATACTGTAAAGAAAATAGTATAAAAAAAAAAGAGACGTTGTAAACGCCTCCGATGGTTTAAATGCTGAGCAGCTTATCAAAGAATGCCTTGACGCGCTCGTTTTGAGTATTTGCGAAAACCTCGTCCGACGTGCCGGATTCTATCACCTGACCCTCGTCCATGAAGATGACGCGGTCTGAAAGCTCCCTTGCGAAGCCCATCTCATGCGTGACGATTATCATGGTGATGTGCTCCTGTGCGATGGATCTTATGACCTTCAGCACCTCACCGGTAAGCTCGGGGTCGAGCGCAGAGGTCGGCTCGTCAAAGCAGATTATCTCGGGGGAGACTGCGAGCGCACGGGCGATCGCCACGCGCTGCTGCTGTCCGCCGGAAAGCTCGCAGGGATATGCGTCCGCCTTTTGCTCAAGGCCGACCTTTTTCAAAAGCTCGCGTGCGCGCGCCTCCGCCTCTGCTTTAGAGACATGCTGGACTACCGTAGGCGCGATTGTGAGGTTTTCAAGAACGCTCAAATGGGGAAAGAGGTTGAAGTTCTGGAACACCATGCACAGCTTTCCGCGCACTCTTCTGAACTCGTCCTTTTCAAGGTATTTTACGTTTCCCAGTGTGTCCGTGGTGCAGAGGCTTTCGCCGCAGATGTCTATTTGACCGGAGTCTATCTGCTCAAGACCGCATATGCAGCGTAAAAGCGTGCTTTTTCCGCTTCCGCTCGGGCCGATGACGCTCAAAACCTCGCCCTTTTCAAGACCCAAGCTTATTCCGTGGAGAATTTCGTTTCCGAAAAAGCTCTTTTTAACATCAGTTACTCTTAATACTTCCATGACGAACCTCCTCAGACCTTATAGTAGCTATATTTCTTTTCGATCTTTTCGCAGATATGCGTGAACAGGGTGGTCAGCACGAGGTAGAATACCGCGGCGACCGCATAGGGCATCAGGTTTGAATCCCTATTGACTATTATCTGCGATTCACGAAGGAGGTCGGAAACTGCTATTACGTATGCGAGCGCGGTGTCCTTAACCAATGTTATGACCTCATTTCCGACGGGGGGGAGGACTGCCTTTAAGACCTGCGGTAAAATTATCTTTGAAAACGCCTGTTTGCGCGTAAAGCCGAGCATGTCTGCCGCTTCATATTGCCCCTTGGGGATGGACTGTATGCCGCCGCGGAATATTTCGGCAAAATAGGAGGAGTAGTTTATCGCAAATACGACTATCGCGACTGTTATTCGCCCGACGGTCGAGCCCAGTCCGGGTATTTTCATGGAGCCGAAAAGGAAATAGAAGAACAGCAGCTGGAGCATGAGCGGCGTTCCTCTGAATACGAGAATATAAATTTGTGAGAGCCATTTTACCGGCTTTATTTTAGACATTCTGCCGAAGCAAATCAAAAATCCCAGCGGGATGGACAACAGCAGTGTAAACAGGAATATGCAGAGCGAGACGCCTGTTCCGGAAAAAAGGGAGCTCATTAATGCCGAAAATGATTCCCAGCTTTGAAAATACCTCATTGTGAAACCTTTCTTTTTATCTCTTTATAAACGGTAAAAGGCGGCTCGTCAGAGAGCCGTCTAAAACCGTAACTTTATTATCGATTCGTTTAGCCGATTATGGAAACGTCCTTGCCGAACCACTTTTCGGATATCTTTGCGAAGGTGCCGTCCGCCACGATCTCCTTGAGTGCGCCGTTGACAGCCTCGGTCAGCTCGGTGTTGTCCTTCTTGAAGCCGATTGCATATTCCTCCTCGCCGAGGTTTTCATCGAGCAGTCTGTATGCCGAGGAATCGGAAGAGGTGTAGTAGTTGATGAGGATCTCATCCGCTACGACCGCGTCAAGAGTGCCGTTTTTAAGCTCCTGAATGGCCATCGTGTTGTCCTTTAACTCCTGAAGCTCGCCAAAGGATGCTTTGACATCGGGGTTTGCGTCGATGGCGTCCATCGCGGTCGAGCCGGCCTGCGCGCCCACGAGCTTGCCCTTTAAGTCGGCGAGCGTCTTAATGTCGGAATCAGCCAGCACGACGACCGCCTGCGTGTTCTTCATGTAGGGGATGGAAAGGCTCATGTTCTGCTTTCTTTCGTCGTTGATGCTCATGCCGTTCCAGATGCAGTCTATAGTGCCGTTGTTGAGCTCGACTTCCTTTGCGTTCCAGTCGATGGGCTGGGGCTTTAAGTTGTAGCCCAATCTGTCGCAAACTTCTTTAGCGAGGTCGATGTCAAAGCCGACTATATCATTATTCTCGTCTTTGTAACCCATGGGCGGGAAGCTGTCGTCAAGGCCCAATACGAAATCCTTTTTTTTGTTGTCTGCGTTGTCGCCGTCTGCATTGCTGTTATCCGCATTGCCGCCCGCGCAGCCCGCAAGGCAGAAGCACAGCATCATTGCAGCTAAAACTATTGCTAAGATCTTTTTCATTTTCATTACTCCTCATATTTCAAAAATTTTTGTTGACCTAATTATCACAGGCACTATTATACTTTACTGCGCTAAATTAGTAAAGAGTTAAATTGAAAAAATATCGGGATAAATTTTCATATATGTCTATGAAAATCTTTCAAGGAAGGAATGGCGTTCGCCGTCCTCTTTGTATTCTATAAATGTGTCTACATGGACGTTATGCAGGCTGTTAAAGATGTTCGATTCTATCTGCGGGTTCATCTTTTTAAGCTCTTTTATGATGAGCTTTGTCTCCTTGCGCTTGGATGCGCTCGCCTCATCGTCGCGGTCGGTCTGTTCGGTGAAGCGGCATGCGCACTGTAAAAACCTCAGCTCATTGTGGTTCTTCCATGAGATTATGTCATCCTCAAGTATGCAGTATAACGGACGAATGAGCTGCATCCCCTCGAAGTTTTTGCTAAACAGTCGGGGGAGCATCCCCTGGAGCTGCGCACCGTACAGCATCGCCATAAGTGTGGTTTCGATGACGTCGCTTTTGTGGTGGCCGAGCGCGATCTTGTTGCATCCCAGCTCCTGTGCCTTTGCGTACAGGTGGCCGCGGCGCATCCTCGCGCAGAGATAGCAGGGGGATGTGGGTATTTCCGTTACTATATCGAATATATCCGAGTGAAAGATTTCTATGGGAATTTCGAGAGCTGCGGCGTTTTGCTTTATAAGCTCTAAGTTTTGCGCATTATATCCGGGGTCCATGGCGATATATCGCACGTCAAAGGGGACGTCCGATATCCGTTTAAGCATCTGTATGAGCTTTGCCAACAGCATCGAGTCCTTCCCGCCGGAAATGCACACGGCGATATTGTCTCCCGCTTCTATCAAATTATAATCCTTGCACGCCTTTATAAACGGGTTCCATATGCTCTTTCTGTATTTTTTGATTATGCTGCGCTCGATGTTCTGTACTCTTGTTAGCTCTTTCATTTCAATGCTCCTTTTCAATGCCTACTTATTTTATCAGCTTTTATTATATTTGTAAATGAAAAATACCGCCAAGCAAGTCTCGGCGGTACTATGAGCATTTTTCAGTTTATATATCGGATATCCTCCTGAGGACAGCCTATCGGATAGCGCGAAAGCTCCGATTCGTCGAGGTTTTCGCGGCGCATATCCACCGCGCTAATGCGGCGGTTGTCGTAGGTGTTGTAGTAGTATATCCCCTTATCCGCGTTCATGCAGGAGGTGTATATGGTTATCTCGTATTTTTCGCCCAGCGCACAGCACCCGCGCGGCTGATCGACGCTGCCTAATATGTGAAAGAACTGGCTCACGCTTGATGATTCGTCTTTTTCGGAAATCGAGTTTGCGCGCACGAATGCCGCGCGAATGAAGCGCGATTGTGAGGATAGATCGCCGGGCAAACCAATTCCGCCCATGCCGCGGCTATATGTTTTTAGATCCAGCTTTTTTGAGAACGTGTTTTGCGGCGAATCGGGTGAGAGCGCCATGTAGTTGTTGAGCGCGAAGAGCTGATAGTCAAAGGGCGGGTTATTTGTGAGTACCCCCGCGGGGTTGTCGTATACTTTCAGCCCGTCCGCGACGGATTCCACGACGATTGCGCCCGTGCGGTCGGCTATTATCCAATGAAGCTGCGCCGTGGGCAGCTGCTCGCTGAAGGGCGCGTCTATTATCGCCGCGTTTTGCAGCAGAGACCTTGCGGATGAAAGCGTTTCGCATTGCGAGAGGACAAACGGTATGAACTCATATTGCGCAATGTTCGTTTTTCCCTCCTGCGGTTCTTTTGGATATTTTGCGTTGCCGACGAAATTCAGCCCCGCCATGCACAGCCCCTTTTCGTTCGCCGCGTCGTAATAGAGCGGATAACCCTGTGAGATGTGCGCCATGCCTATTATCGCAAGGTGCTTTTCGCAAGCCTGCCCAAAGTGGAACTTGAGCGGAAAACAGCGCGGGGTAACGGTGACCTCCTCGCCGTATGAAAACTCATAGTCCAGCGTCCTGCCGAAATAAAAATTATCTGAAAGATAAGTCGCCGCAGTACACATAAATAATCCTCCGTACTTTTTTATATATTATAGCGCATTTTTTCGTTATAATCCAATTAAAAAGCCCCGCGGGGGCGGGGTGTTTATGGAGAAATCTGCTTCCGGTCATTCGTGAGCTGTTTTTGTTACTCCGGAAAATATTTTTATTTAGACCTGACGTATCTGCCGAAGCCGGATGCCTATGCTTATCATCTCATCCACTTTTTGAGGGTCTTATTGGTATTGTGACGTTGTACGGCGCCCACCGCCGCCGCGATATTGGCGTCACGCCGCGCTTTTTCTGCAATCGAGTTCTGCTGATCAAGCAGGTCGTTCTGTTCCATGGCTAAGGCGTTCGCCTGCTGCTGTTCCTGCAAACGCATCATATCAAGCTGGTGCTGTTCGTTTTTATCAAAGCTGTCGATTGCCTGCCGCACATCGTAGTTTGATGTAGATATCATGTCATAAATATATTGCAAGGCATGAATGCTGCGATATTGAATCGGGACAATGCGCGTTTGCTCATAAAGATTTGCCAGTTCTCTTTGAATCTCTGACAATTTTTCTTTTATCTGTTCCACTTTTTTCTTTTTTATGCTTTCCCAATTTGCATACTCTGCTTTATATTGCGGCATGGTCACAGTATCAAACTCTTCTTTTGCCGCTGCGTATTCGTCGTCAAAGATTTTTTGCTTTTTATCGGACTCAGCTTTTACTGCTGCATATTCTTTTTGATACTCTTCCGAATTGCGTACTTCTTCTATGGCTGCTTTTTTCTTTTTGCGGTATATTGCAAAGTAATATACTATCGGCCATGCAATAAGCGTGGGGAAAATCAGCATCGTGAGCATAATGTCTTTGGTGATCATTGCCAAAGCTATATCGATCACACCGGGCAGAAACATTATAAGCCAATTGATTTTGCATCCGTGCTTTATGGGAGGCGGCGTGAATTGAGCTGTTTTCTTTGTCGGCGGATTTGGAGCCGGTTTTTCAAAGCATTTCCCTTGTTCGGTATGCAACGACTCATTTAGCGCATCGACATTTGTTTCAAGTTCAAGTGCCTTTTTTACGTTTAATACCTGTTTTTCGTGTTCCATAGAGTGTTCTCCTTTTTTAGGGTTTGTTATAAAACTCTCTCTCATTAGCCTTTTTAGTCCATTGGTCCATATCTGCGGAGCATATATTTAGTGTAGCACAAATATATTAATTAATTGACAACATATGTGTTCAATCACTCCAGGCAATTTCTATAAGCTGAAATTATCATTGGAGGTAAAAATAATTATGTTGGACGCAATAGTTGTCGGAAAGGTCATTCAAAGATTGAGGGAGCAAAAGGGACTTTCGCAGGAGGTCTTGAGCGGATTTGCGGGGATAGGGCGGACGCATTTGAGCGCGATAGAGCGCGGCGCGCGCAAGCCGACGCTGGATACGTTTTTTAAGATATCCGAAGCGCTTGAGATAAAGGCGAGCGAGATAATGCGCGAAATAGAGGAGGAGCTCGATATGCAATAGAAAAGGGCGTCGTTCCTATCAGAATCACTTATGAATATATAAGCAGAATCAATTTTACTTATTCACGCGGTGGGTATATAATACAATTCGATATTGTATCATATCGGGAGTATATTATGGATAGGAAAAATGTATTAGACGGCGCGAGGTCGTCCATACCCATTTGCCTGGGGCTTATCCCCATAGGCATTTCATACGGTCTGCTGGCGGTCGAGGCGGGGCTTACGAAAATTCAAACGGTGCTCATGTCCGCGACGGTCATGGCGGGCTCGTCGCAGATATTGGCTGTGGGCATGATAGGACAGGCGAGCGTTATAACCATCGTTATCGCAGTGTTTCTCATAAACCTGCGACATATGGTGATGAGCTGCTCGGTCATGAACGATATAAAGAAAACCCCGCTCGTAAGAAAGCTGTTTTATGCGTTCACGCTGAGTGATGAATCCTCCGCGCTGTTCATGCTGTCTGCGAAAAGGAGCGAGGCGTTTTTGCTGGGCGCGAACGTGACCATTTATCTGACGTGGGTCTTGGGCTCGTTTTTGGGATGTATGCTGGGGCAGTTTTTGCCCGAGCTGGTCGCAAAGAGCTTTGGCGTGGCGTTTTATGCGTCATTTATAGCCATGCTCATGCCGCATGTCAAAAAATCCGTGGGCATTGCGCTGCTCGTGCTGTTGGCGGCGGTCATGAACACGCTTTTACAGCTCGTTTTGCCCGTGAGTTGGGCTATGATAATCGCGATGATAGCGAGCGCGGCGATAGGCACGTTTTTTGTAAAGGAGGACGGGGATGCAGCCGAGTGAGATATATCTTCTTATTATAGGTATGGCGGTAGTGACGTATATCCCGCGCGTGCTGCCCGCGTTTTTGACGGATAAGATAGCGTTTAAGGGCCGCGCGAAGAAGTTTTTATCCCTTTTGCCGTATGCGGCAATGTCCGCGCTCGTGTTCCCCGGCGTTTTCTCCGTGGACGACGCTTTTCCGCTGTACGGGATAGCGGGAGGTGCGGTCGCGGCGCTGCTTGCGTATTTCAAATGTCCGCTGATTGTGAGCGTATTGGGAGCTGTAGGTGTAAATTATCTGCTTTATTTGCTTTTTTGAGGTAAGCATATGGAACAAACTGAATTATTCGGTAAAGAAAAGATAAGCAAGCTGCTGTTAAAGCTCGCGCCGCCCGTGATGCTGGCGCAGCTCATTCAGGCGCTTTATAATATCGTCGACAGCTTTTTCGTCGGGAGATTTTCCGATTCCGGCTTGACGGCGCTGTCCATAATCTATCCCCTACAGCTTTTGATGATAGCGCTGGCCGTTGGCACGGGCGTGGGCATAAACACCGTGATGGCGGCCAAGCTGGGCAGGGGAGAAAGACGCGAGGCGGATGAGTACGCCGGAGTGGGGACGCCGCTCGCGGTAGTGCTCTGGTTTATATTCGCCGTGGTATGCTTCTTCATAATGCCTGCATATGCGCGCATGTCCACGTCGTCGCAGGCCGTCATCCGTGACGTAACTGTTTACGGCAGGATAGTCTGCGTATTCAGCTTCGGGCTGTTTTTAGAGAGCATATGGACAAAGGTGCTGCAATCAAACGGCGACATGAAAACGCCCATGTTTGCGCAGATAATGGGCGCGGTGACGAATATCGTCTTAGACCCGATACTCATTTTCGGTTTGCTCGGGATGCCTAAAATGGGCATTGCGGGCGCTGCCGTCGCGACGGTCGCGGGGCAGATAGTCGCGGCGCTCATCGTAATGAAAAAGGGCTTCAGAAAATCGCCAAAATGGGAGGTATATCCGCACCATATCGCGAGGATTTTTAAGTTAGGCATACCTAATATACTCATGCAGTCGGCGTATACCTTTTACATTTTGGGGCTAAACCTCATTCTGGCTGAATTCAGCGATCAGGCGGTGACAGCGCTCGGCATATACTATAAGTGGCAGACGTTCTTCTTTATCCCGCTGGGCGCGATGCAGACGTGCATAGTGCCCATGATAAGCTATAACTATGCCGCGAGGAACATCGATAGATGTAAAAAGACGCTTTGGGCATCCGTGCTGTTCGGCGTGGCGCTCATGGCGATAGGTATGCTTTGCTTTTTATGCATTCCTGCGCAGATGCTCGGGGTATTCTCGACAGATCCGCGCTTGATCGAGTTCGGCAGCGTGGGCTTTAGATTCGTGGGAGTGAGCTTTATCCCACTGGTGACGTCGCTCATATTCCCCGTGTTCTT
>CAKROK010000057.1 GCA_934373295.1 uncultured Christensenellaceae bacterium
GCGTAAGCCCGTCGTGGGGATTGTCCTGCCCCATCTGGTTTTCCTTAAACATTATAGGGTTATACATCTTTCCGATGTCGTGATAATACGCCGCGACGCGCGCTAAAAGTGCGTCCGCGCCTATCGCCTCACAGCCCGCCTCTGCGAGATTCGCCGTGACCGCGCTGTGGTGATATGTCCCCGGCGCTTCTAGCATGAGCTTCTTTAAAAGCTCGCTTCCCGGATTCGCCAGCTCGAGCAGCTTGGAGGGCGTCGCGAGGGAGAACATCCTCTCCCAAATGGGCAGAACGCCGACGGAAACTAGGCCGCAAACCAGCCCGCTCACCGCGCCTATGCCTATGCACTTCGCCATATCCACGGCCGCCATATTCGCTGTTATACCGTAAGCCGCATATACCACGGATGCTACCAGCCCCGCGAAAAGACCGGCAAGGATGTATTCGCCCCTGTGCTGCTTTTTCCTAAGCGTCATTATCGCGACCGTGCTTCCGCATATGCCCGCGAGCATGTTCACAAGCACCGTCTCGTTGAAAATGAACATCGTGCTGGGCGTCAGCATAAACGACGTCAATATCGACAGGAACGAGCCGAAAGCAATCGTCAGCCTGCGCATCATGAAGGACGCGCCTATTATCACGGCGAGGAACGTCGGGATTATGTATGGAGAGAACCTGCGCGCGAGCGCCGCCAAAATGACCGTCATGAGTATCAAAAGCGACATGTTTAGCGCGTCTTTAGGCTCGTTTATGTACTGCTTATCGTTTACGGACAGATAGAAATAGCCCACTCCGAACACTAAAAAGAACATTATTGCGGCTATGACCCAGCGCGACGTCATGGAGTTGCTGTCCGAGGATAGACCGAGCTGTTTTATAAGCTCATACTGCTTCTGTGTTATCTTCTCGCCTTTTTGGACTATGTTTTCGCCCGCCTTATATTCGACGGGATTTACCGCCTCAGCGGCCGTCTCCTTCGCGCGCTCCGTCGCGTCCGCGTCATATATCCTGTTTGCGGATAAGGTATTTGAGACGAGCTTAAATGCAAGCTCTGTCTGCTCGCTCGAATATACGCCCGTGCGCGCTATTTGAGATTTTATATCGTCACAGACCGCCGCCATGTCCTCATATACCACGCCGTCCTCCAATTTTTCCGAGACGAATTCATACGCAGTGTCTTTTAATGCGGAGACTCTGTCCTTTGTCATGGATGCGATCAAATAAACGTCCTTTTCGCCGAGATATTCGGGAAGGAGCGCGCTCAGCTCGGATAGGTCGCTGTTTGTGAGTACGCTTTTCCAGACGATGGAGGATGCGTCAAACGAGCCCGCGTTGCTGTTTACGTTTTTTAAATAGAGCTGCCTCGCCCTTTCGCGCATTTCCTCAACACTCGCGAATGCGGCGGTGAGGCGCTGCTTTGAAAGCTTCGTCTGGTCGTCGTCAGGCGTGTATACTGGTGCGACCTTCTGCTTTTCTTCCTCCCTTATCATGTTGGTGGAGTATTCGTCCACAACGTCATAGGGCGCGGTTATCGTGTGATCCGCGACGTCACCCACCTCGATATTATAGCTCTCCGTCATGGTGTCCAGCACGCATATGCACACGCACATAACGAGCACCAGCGCAAATATGAGCAGGCACGCCACCTTCTTATTGATACAGGTCAATGCACGCCTGTTTTTTTCATTTTTCTTTTTCGCCATATCGTTCCTCAGTATATGATTTAGTCGTTTCCATAGAATTACATTTTATATTATACATCAAAAAAATAATATTTCTACCCATACGACATGAATTTTGACAAAAAAGGCAAAAAACAAAAACGGGACATGCATTTTGCACATCCCGCGAATGTCGTTTTTTAAGGTTATCTGTCCGTCTCGCCCTTGAGCAGCTTGCCTAAGGATTCGACAGCGCTGTTTGCGTCGTCGCCCGAGGCGATTATGAACAGCTTGTCGCCCGTCTTTAGCCCCAGCGAAAGCACGCCCATTATGCTCTTTGCGTTGACCTTCTTGTTGCCGCACTCTATGAGCAGCTGTGAGTTATACCTGCCCGCGACCTGAACGAAGCTCGCCGCCGTGCGTGATTTAAGGCCGCCCGGTATCTCTATCGTCATCTCTTTGTATATCATTTCCCTTTTCCTCCTTGTTCCGATATGGCCGTCGCGATATCGTTTATGCGCCGAAGTCTGTGATTAATGCCGGATTTGGTGGTGCCGCCGGAAAGCTCCGCCAGCTCGGACAGCGTCGCCTCGGGATATTCCATCCTCAAAAGCGCCGTTTCGCGGAGATTTTTCGGTAAACCGTCTATCCCTATCGTCCGAATTATCTTTTTTATGCTTATGATCGCCTCTTGAGCGCTGTTTATCGTCCTGTCCTGGTTCGCCTGTTCAAAGTTCACCTGCCTGTTTAGGTTGTTTTTGATGTCCTTATATACCTGGATTGACTCCAACTTGAGCACGCCCGCATGTGCCCCCACTATCGTGAGAAACGCCGCGATGCTCTCCGTCTGCTTGAAGTATATCACATGGGTCAGCTTGCGTAAAGTTTTTTTAACATTAAGCCCCATAAATTTGAATAGATCATACAACAGCATGGCTATATTCTCACGCGAGGCGACTATTTCAAGGTGCTTTTCCTTTTCGGGGTCGCTCACGCTGCCCGCGCCCAAAAAAGCCCCGCGCGCGAACGCCTCTCTGCATCCCGATTCAAATAATATGTCGGAATACTTCTGTTCATCGACCTCCACGCCGCCAATTATGCTTAAACCGATATCGCCCAAAATGCGAAAGACCGATTCCCTGCCCGATACTCTCACGACATATGTCGCGGCGCGCTTTAGCTGAGCCTCCTTTTGCATCAGCTCCGGCTCTATCGCATAAAGTGCCTTAAAAAGGGACAGCGCGCGCTTCACCACGTCCATGCTCTCCGTATTTATCAACAGGCAGGGTCCCGCGCTGCTTATGCTCATGGTCGAATTTGTGTATATGAGTCCCGCCAGCTCTGCGCGCTTTTGGGAGGTCTTTGTCACGGATACTCCGCAAAGCTCCCGCTTTATTTCCGATGAAAAGGACATTTTACCCCCCTTGTAACAGCCGTCAGCTTCCTTGAACGGACGCAAATCGCATCTCCACCGCCTTTTGCTCGAGGTTTAAATCTCGATGCTCAATGCTCGCGCGGAAGTTTTCCTCTTGAAGTCTGCGGAAAAGCTCCTCCGCCATGGCGACGCTGCGGTGCATACCTCCCGTGCAGCCTATGCCTACCACGAGCTGCTTTTTATCCTGCTCGATATAGCAGGGCGAAAATGTGCGCACCATGTCCATTACCTTGTCGATAAACTGCATTGCCTCGGGAAATCCCAGCACATATCCGCTGACCTCGGGCGTGAGGCCGGATTTCTTTCTCAGTTCCTCCTTATAGAACGGATTGGGCAGAAACCTCATGTCAAATACCATGTCCGCGTCCATGGGTATGCCCCGCTTATAGCCGAAGCTGATTACGGATATGAGCAGCCTGTTGTCGTGATTTTCGTCATAGCGCGCGGCGAGCTTGCTTGATAGCATCCTCGCGGAGAGGGTCGAGGTGTCTATGACGATATCCGCCATTTCCTTTATGCGCTGGAGTATCTTGCGCTCCTCGATTATGCCCTGTATTATCATGCCGCTGCCGGATACTGGGTGTATTCTTCTCGTCTGCTTAAATCTGCTCACGATGACGTCGTCCGTCGCGTCTAAGAAGATTATCTCCGTGTCAATTGGCATGGTTTTTAGCTCGTCTATCGCCTCATAAATATCGACGAACATATCGCCCATGCGCATATCCGCGACGACCGCAACGTGCGTGGGCGGGTTATTTCTGTCTAAGCAAACCTGCGCGAATTCGGGTATCATGACCGGCGGAATATTATCCGAGCAGAAGCAGCCCATATCCTCAAGCGTTTTAAGGGCGCTCGATCTGCCCGCGCCGGAAAGTCCGGTAATAATGGTAAATTTCGTATAGATCACCCCTTTACGTTTATGACTCGTTCGAGCGGAAGTCCGGATTCAATGAGCTTTTCAAGCGCATGAGGCACTCTGCCCACGTTTACGGAGGCGTGCGCGTCGCTCGATACTATAAAATCCGTCCCCTGCTCCGCCGCCAAAATTATGTCGTCCGCGGAAAGCCCCGCGTGTTTCTCATTTATCTCAAAAAGCGTGTCCGTCCTCTTGCAGGCCGCCGCGACTTCCTTTATATCGACGGGCGCCGCATATCCCGGATGGGTCAATATGTCGATGTCGTTTTTTTCAAGCGCCGCTATTATCGCATCCGTGTTCTTCACGATATCCTTTCGCGGCGTGAGATAGTAGTAGAAATACGACCGCGCGTCGCGCATCGCCGTGAATTTGTGATACCCTAATAGCTTGATGTCTAGCCGGTCGGCATATGCGGAAAAATCCTCGCTTCTTCCGTCAAGTGAGCAAAGGTTAAATTCCACCCCCGCAAGCACATCTATAACCCCCGCGTACTTTCTCTTCATGTTTTCGATATCCGCGAGGTAGCTTTCCATATCGCGTATGCCATATGAGACATGGCGATTGCCGTGGTCGGTTATCGCTATTCTCTTTAACCCCAGCGTTATCGCCTGTTTTATGTTGTCCTCTACAGTCCCCGTGCCGTGGCTGTGTACCGTATGCGTGTGCAGATCTGCGTTTAAGCTAATCACCTATTATCCTCACCTCGGGCGTAAGCTCCACCCCGTATTTATCCAAAACGACCTTCTTGACATGCTCAATAAGGCTTATTATATCGTCCGCAGTCGCATTATTGTCATTCACTATAAACCCCGCGTGCTTTTCACTCACGCACGCGCCACCTATCCGGCATCCCTTGAGGCCCGCTCCCTCTATGAGCGCCCCCGCAAAATGCCCCTCAGGGCGCTTAAAGGTGCTGCCCGCGCTCGGGTATTCAAGCGGCTGCTTTTCCTTTCGCCTGCGGTTCAATTCCTTGAGCTTTGCCCGTGCTTCGCCCACATCCCCGCGCGAAAGCGTCATTTCGACCTGCGTTATTATGCCGCCGTCTCGCTCTATCGATGAGTGGCGGTAGCCCAGCTCAAGCTGCTCCAAGGAAAGGTGAATGAGCTTTCCGTCCCGAATGACGCTCGCGCCCGTGACGATGTCCTTCATCTCGCCGCCGTATGCCCCTGCGTTCATGAACAGTCCGCCCCCCACGCTGCCGGGAATGCCTCCTGCGAATTCCATCCCCGTCAGCCCGTTATCAAGCGCGAACATACATGTATTAGAAAGGCGCGCTCCCGCCATCACATAGAGCGTATCTCCCTCGATTTTAAGGGAATTTAACGCACACATCGAAATTATCGCGCCGCCGTAGCCGCTGTCCCTAACGAGCAGATTGCTCCCGCAGCCTATTGTCATATATTTTATACCCGTATTTTCGAGTATATTAATCACATTCAAAAGCTCGTTTTCATTTTTCGGCTCTATAAATATTTTCGCCGTGCCGCCCGCCTTGAACGTCGTATGCCTGCTCATGGGCTCGTTTTGCCTGTATGACACGCCCAAATCTTCTAATTGTCGAGTTACCTGATGCATCTTCCACCGCCATAGTATTATTATTAATTATACTATAACCCAACCTGCGTTTCAACCGTCTGCTTGCTCCTTTGTCAACAGCAAAAATGCATTCATGCGCTCTACATCCTCCGCCGGCGTGTCTGTTACAGGCATCATTCCCAACTCAATCACCTTTTTTTGAGTGTTTTTCCCCGCAAGGCAGGCGCAAATCTTCCTTAAAACCTCATCCTTTTTATCGTCCCCACTCTCATATGCCGAAACGACCTGTATGCAGTCCGTCTTTGTGGAAATATCATAGCACTGCGAGTTTATCTGTGACGACTGCTTGGATTCCAAAAACCTCGCATATTCGGCATACGGGCAGATGATCATCGCCGCCTTTCCCGATGAAAACGCCTCCATCCCGCCCTCGCTGAATTTCACGTCGTCTATAGATATCGTCGGAGATTCCAAAAGACCGATATCGCCCTTTTCCAGCGTAATGCCCGACAAAACAAATTCGCCGTCGAGTCCGCTTATGTCGCTGAACGTGAGCGCGTTGTCTATCCTTTCACATGCCAACAGGAACGCACTTTCGCTCATCATATCCCCCACCGGCGCGGAAATGTCGTTTTCAAACAGAATATCCGCGTTCACCGCGAGGACATAGCTGTCCGCCATATACGGATAAGTGCGCCCGCCCTGCGCCGCATACGATAAAAACTTTCTGCGCTCAAGATCCATCATGCCCTTTTCTTCAAACGCCCCCGCGGGATAGGATATCACGTCCGGCCGCTCACCCGCCGCCATTCTTGCCTGCGCGTCCTCAAGCGTCATGCCCTCTACATCTATATATACATAGGGCAGCTGCTTTTCAAGCTCGCGCATCCTGTTTTTCAAAAGCGAATACCCGCTCGAACGCGGCGTCTTGAAGCTCACGACGTGCCAAAGACTAATCTTACCCTGAAAGCGCGTCTGTCTTTCATCCTCCTTGACCTCATAGATGCTCTTGCCGATGCCGCTCGCGATAAACGCGGGCGCGGTCAAAATAAACGCCACGCACAGCGCAGCGACGATAACGCAAAAGATTTTTTTCATAAAAAACACCTCGATAATGATATTTATCGAAGTGTTTATTTATGCGTATGCTATTATTATGTTATTCCTCGTCGGGAAGCTCCGCGTTATGATAGACGTTCTGAACGTCGTCGTTGTCGTCTAACATATCGAGGATAGAGTATACAGCCTTGGCCGTGTCCGCATCCACCGCGGTGGTGGTCGTGGGTATCATGGTTATTTCAGCAGAAGCAAAGGTATATCCCATGTTTTCAAGAGCCTCTCTCACGGCGGAGAACTCTGCGGGATCGGTCGTTATCTCGTATACGCCGTCGTTCGCGTCGATATCCTCAGCGCCCGCCTCAAGCGCAGCCATCGTCACTTCATCCTCGTCTAACTCGGCATCCTCGTCCTCTATCACGATGAGGCCCTTCTTTTCAAACATCCAGCCTACACAGCCGGAGTTGCCCAGCGAGCCGCCGTTTTTCGCGAGTGCGTGACGCACGTCGGAGACCGTCCTGTTCTTGTTGTCCGTAAGCGTCTCTATTATCATAGCCACGCCGCCCGGGCCGTAGCCTTCATAGATGTTCTCTTCATAATTGACGTCGCCCATATCGCCGGAGTATTTTTTGATAGTCCTGTTGATGTTGTCGTTAGGCATGTTGTTCGCCTTAGCTTTCGCGATGACGTCTCTCAGCTTGGAGTTTGTCGCGGGGTCAGGTCCGCCCGTCTTAACTGCGACGGCGAGCTCTCTGCCTATTTTAGTGAATATCTTGCCCCTTGCGGCGTCTGTCTTAGCCTTTTTGTTTTTGATCGTAGACCATTTATTATGTCCTGACATTCTTACACCTCTGTATCTGCACAAAATTTAACATTATAATTTTATCACACGAAAAAGGTCTTTTCAAGGGATTAAGTTAATAAAATCCGCCGCGTCGCTGAGTTTTGCATAAGTCTCGGGGACGTCCCCCACTATTATCACCTCATATATCGGCACGGTCGCCTGTATGTCGATATCCTCCCTCATAAATCCGGAGTAATACGTCATGGGCGCGGTGAAGTTTATCTTCATCGAAAAAAGCGTCTGATTTATCCCCGCGTCGCTCACGGATGAGCTGACGTCATACTCAATCCCGCCGTTTAGCATCGCCCTTACTGTAAGGTTCGGTCCGCGTCCCATGGTATACGGAGACGATAAAAGGTCCCCCGCAGGGATCTCTATCTTTTCATATCCGAGCCCCGCCATAGTGTCGTTTATGTATTGGACTGCATCCGTGGTTATGCGGTTGACCTCGTCCGTGTTTATCTTTATATAGCTAATCTTGCCCTTTTCGTCCTTTTCGAGCGCAAGAAGCTCACTATCCGAAAGCGACTTTTTCACGCCGTCGTTTATTATCCTCACGGCGTATTCCTTGACGAGAGAATCCGCCATTATTGACAGAGAATCGTTTATTTCCCTTAAAACGAGCGTCAGCGCGCAAAAAACCAACGCCGCGATAAGCGCCGCTGCCGCTATCCTCACAATTTTCTTCTTCACGCGCTCACCCCCCCGATAATACTATGCTCGCGCACGGTCATTGCGTGACAAAATCGAGAAAAAAGGAGATGATTTGAAGCATGTGGGCAACGTCTTATTGCCTATGCGTCTAAAATTCACATATAATTTTTTATGAAAAAATCGACTAATGAAAAGAAGGTCGATTTATCATCAAACTATTCAGACGCTCAAAATGTATTGATTTGTCGTCATTTTGAGCGTCTCACACTTTATTTCTTCCAGTAATCGCGCATCTCTTTCTTATATTTGCGTCTGCGTATATACGCCTTGATGGAGTTTATAAGGTCGCCGGTGAAGAAAAGCAGGAAGTTGCCGAGGGATATCAGCAGGCATATCCTCGACGGCCATGTGCCTAACACAAACAGCGCGATAAGCCCCACCGCATCGATATACGCCAGGAATTTGACCTTTACGGGGATGACGAAAAACAGCATAAGCTCATAGTCGGGATATACCGCCGCAAACGCCAAAAACAGCGAAAGTGTGATGTAGAGGTTTGTCGCATATCCCGTCAAAAGCCCGGTCAGCGCCGTCAACACCATGCCTATAAAGATGTAAAACGTGAATTTGAACGCGCCCCACTGCGCCTCGAGTGCGCTGCCTATGAACCAGTAGAAATATAGCGCGAGTATCATGAAGAATATGCCGGAGGATGGCGGCATGAATATAAACGTAACGACTCTCCAAACCTCACCCGAGAATATCGCAGCTCTGTCAAACGCCAGCGCTTCACTGAGCGAAAATCCGAGCACCGGCTCGAGAATATCAAACAGAAAGACGAGCAGCATACCAGCGGCGATATAGCTCATGAGGTTGGGTATAGCGAACCACTTCATCTTTCTCTCCAGCTTGTCTAAAACTCTGTTCATGCGTTTTCCTCCGTCAGTTTTTCGATGTATTTCGCCATGTCCGCGGCGTTATGCGCTATCTCGTCCGCGCCAGTTTCCCGTAGCAGCTTTTCGTCGCGAAAGCCCCACGTCACGCCGATGCACTTTAACCCAGCGTTATGCGCCGTCAATACGTCCACATCCGAGTCGCCGATATACACCGCCCGGTCGCAATTCAAATGCTTTATCGCGGTGAGTACGCTGTCCGGCGCGGGCTTCTTCCTGACCTGCGCGCTCTCGCCCACGGCTTCGTCTATTATTCCGTCAAAATACAGCTTTGAAAGCCCCTTTACCGCCGCGTCAAACTTATTTGAAACTATCGCAAGCGAAAAGCCCTTGCTTTTAAGCTCTCTTAGCGCGTCCATTATCCCCGTATAGGGCGCGGTCTTGTTGGTCATGTTTTTGGCGTAATGCTCTTTAAAATCGCCCAAGACCTTCGCGCGCACGTCCTCCGTCTCATCAGGCAGGCAGCGGTCTATGAGCAGCTTCACGCCGTTTCCCACGAACATTCTTATCTGCTCGCGCGTCTTTTTCTCATATCCGTTCTTTTGGAGGGCAAAATTGGCGCTGTCCATGAGGTCGTCTAACGTATTTAAAAGCGTCCCGTCCAAATCAAAAATCGCGGCTTTTATCATATATTTATTCTCTCCGATTTTCCGTTCATATTTCAAAAAAGCACTCCGCAGCATTAAAAGTTTCGGAGTGCTTTAAAAAAGCTGATGTTACTTCACAGTTGCGGTCTTTGAAGTGGGATGAAGCTCGACCCACGTATTGCCGGGAAGCAGCTTGACCTGCTCGCCGTCCTCGGTATAATAGACCGTCTCGTCGTCCTTGGTCTGCCTCTCCCAGCGGCCCTTCAGGTGCTTGCCGTTGATGAAGTATTCCGCATCGCCGCTGCCTAAGGTATCATAGCCCCTTCTGCCCTTGACGTCGCCGGAAAGCTCATAGGTGTTCGCATACTGTATTATGAGGTTCTGTACGCATACCTGCTCGGTCGTCGAGCTCTTCTCACCGTTTTCGTTCTCCGTCCAGGTATAGGTCAAAAATTCCTTGCCGTACATGTATCTATAGAGCTTGTTTTCCTCAGCATTGTACTTATAGCTTATAAAGCCGTCCTTGCTGATAAAGGGCATACTCACTTCCGTGAAGCTCTGTGCGTCGGAGTATAACGTCTTCTGCTCCTCCGCATTCGTCACGAATTTCCAGTCGATCTTTCTCTCATCGGGAGTATAATCCACCTTTTCGTCCTTTATCTTCTGAACGTTGGTATAGCAGTTGTGCGGAGCCTTTCTGTCGGTAGAACGCCAGAAATACGCCGAATTTACGCCCTTCATGCCATCCAGACGAACCTTGATATCGGACGTGTCCGGGCCGTATACGTATGAGGGCTTGCTCTTGTCGCTCGGACCGCCGACATGCGTGAGCGCCGCGTCCCACTCTCTCGCTACATTTATATAGTAGAGACGAGTCGAGCGAACAGGGCCAGCGACAACGGGATACTGATCGTTAAACAGACATATAAAGCGCGTGATGTTACTCTCCGCGAGCGCCTCATAAACTATGTCCGCCTGATTTAAAGCCGTCTGCGGTCTCGCAGCGTCCGAGTTCTCTATCATTACGCATATGGGGTTATACACGTAATCGTCGTCGATGGGCATACCCGTAGTGGTCGAAACCTCCGGCTCGGGAGTAGGTTCAGGGGTGGGCTCGGGAGTAGGTTCGGGCGTAGCCGTGGGAGTAGGCTCGGGAGTAGGCTCCTCCGCCTTTTTACAGGAAAAAACACAAAGCAGCAGCATTGCCGCTAATATAAGCGATATTATTCTCTTCATATTACTTCTCCTTATCGTCAAAATTCAATAACATGATACTACTTCACTGTTTTTTTGTCAAATGAAGGAAGGCGTTTTATTGTATCTTTTATGTATAATTTTGTTTTCGCGATAATACGATTAAGTATAAAAACACAAAAGGAGAAGCTCTAATGGAAGAAACGAGAAAGTCGGCCCACAGGGTCGTGATAGACGGCAGAGACAGGGTAAGCATAACGGCGGTAAACGACGTAGACAGCTTTAACGAAAATGAAATAATCTTTTTAACGTCGCAGGGCATGATGACGATAACGGGCGAGGATCTGCATATTTCAAAGTTGGACCTCGACGAGGGGACGCTCATAATCGACGGGATGATCGACTCGATAGATTATTCCGATCACGAGGAGGAGCGTTTGAACGGCGGTAAAAAGCTGTTCAGGGTGTTCCGTTGAGCATCGCGAGCACTCTCGACCAGCCCTATCAGCTTGCCGCGGCGATATACCTCGGCATATTGAGCGGGATAATATACACCGTCTTTCGCTCAATATGCGTGTTTTTTAAAAAACCGTGGATGAGGATAGCAGTCGGGAGCATGTGCGCGGTTTTATGCGCCGCTCTCATACTCGCGGGGCTATATTTCGCCACGTCCTTTCGCATACGTGCGTATCATATTTTAGGCATATCGGGCGGATTTTTGGCGTTTACATTATGCGTGATACCGCTTTTAAAGTATATAAAAAGTAAACTTTGCCGCATACGTCTTGAGCTTAAACAAAAAAGAAAGTATAATAGAAGAAAATAGCAAAGACGGAGCATGGCATGACTACAAAGGAAAAGCTGCTTACATTTTTAAAGAGATTTTGGATTTTGATAATATTTGCATTGGCAGTCGTTTATGGCGTGTTTGTGATAATAGGTCAGCAGACGCAGCTCGCCGATGCGAAAAAGCGCAACGAGGAGCTTTCCTCTCAAATTTCCGCATTAGAGGACAAGTATAAGGACCTTGAAAGCGAATATGAACACGCGGGGAGCGACGAATATTCCATGAATTCCGCGAGGGAAAACCTCGGATGGGTAAAGGACGACGAGCTGGTCTTTAAGGAAAACGACGGCACGCCCGCCCCCTCCGCATCAACAGAGGCGGAAAAATGATAAAATACGTTATAGATATCGGCTCAAATTCCTGCCGACTCATGAAGGCGGATTATGACGGGAAAAGCGTGAGGACGATATACAAAAAGCTCATAACCGCGAGGACAGGCGCAGGCGTGAACGCAAATCACATTTTAAGCGCAGACGCCATTAAAAGAACGCGCGACGCGATAATCGAGCTTAACGCGATAGCCAAAAGCGAGGATGAAAACGCGCGCCCAATGTGCTTCGCCACGAGCGCAGTGCGCGACGCACTTAACAAAGACGAGCTTATACAAGCGATAAAGGCGGATACGGGCATAGACGTGGACGTGATAAGCGGACAAGCGGAGGGCGACATCGGCTTTTTGGGCGCAGTCGGCCGCGGCAACGGCGGATTTATCGACATAGGCGGCTGCTCGACGGAGATCGCGCAGGGCAGCGGCGGCGTGAAGTCCTTTATAAAGAGCTTTGACATAGGCGCGGTGCGCGCGAAAGACATGTTCTGTGACGACGTTTTCAAAACGCAGGAATATGCGGAAAAACTCTTTAAAGACCTCCCCCGTTTTTCAAACGAGGTGTTCGCCGTGGGCGGTACATGCACGACACTGGCCGCGATGCTCTTAAACTTGAAAGAATACGACCCCGCGCTAATACACGGCTATGTCATAACACAGCCCGCCGCAAAAATGCTGTTAAATAAAATCCTCCCCCTGACCACCGAACAGCGCGCGGAGCTGAACGGACTTGAGCCCAAACGCGCGGACATAATCTGCCACGGCGCAGCGATACTGCTCGCGTTTTTTAAAGCATCGGGCGCCGAGCGAATAACCGTGAGCGAATCGGATAACTTAGAGGGATATCTCTTAAATAAGATGACGGAAAGCTGCTGAAAGTTTAGTTTTAGGGTGTGAAAACTACATTATAAACCAGATTGCATAAACCAGACTGCCGAACCTTTCTTGTCTGACTTTGGCTAAGTTTCCTATACAACCCTTTTTTGTTAGCGAACCAAACGTAAAAGCCGCACAAGAAGAACTTGATTTTTCGGCATTTTTCGAGCGCGGCGCGTAAGAAGTACTAAGCGTACGTCGCACAAGCCGAGTCGAAATAAGGCTCCCGAAAAAGTGGTAGCGTAAGCGAGCTTTTTTGGGACAGAGGAGCAACAGCGGTATTAGTCTTTGCAGTCGCGTTTACGCGGCTGCATGACAATATCGCTTGTTGCGACGAAGGCGGAAGGGCGAGCTTTTTCGACAGTCTGAGCTTTGCTTACGCAAAGCTCCATCATACTGTGCG
>CAKROK010000058.1 GCA_934373295.1 uncultured Christensenellaceae bacterium
GCCGTAGGCCGCAAAAACCTGCGCCGCGCGTCGTCGGCAAGCTCGCTTTATATTCGCGGAACAAGGCGAATGACTTGCGTATAAATCATCATTTTCGGCGGTTTGCCGCGCCGAAAATGATACCTTATTATTAATTCGAATTTTTGGACACCCATAGCCGCACATGCAAATATCCCGCCGCAATAAACATTTTACATTTGCCGCTGTGTGTACAGTGGAAAACGGCGAAAAGCTGTGATACAATTATCATGAGATTTTATCGGAGGAATCAAGATGAAACGAATAGCGAGCTTTAGCGTCAATCACGACGTGCTTAAAAAAGGCATGTATATTTCAAGAATAGACGGGGATGTCGTCACCTATGACGTGCGCATGAAGCTGCCCAATAAGGGGGATTACCTGCCCATCGCGGCTATGCATACAATAGAGCATCTCTTTGCGACCTATGCGAGAAACACTAAATACGAGTCGTCCATAATATACGTCGGGCCGATGGGCTGCCGCACGGGCTTTTACTTTCTCGTGCGCGACGATATTTCCCATGCGCAGGCGCTCGAAATAGTGCGCGGATCAATGCGCTTTATCGCGGATTATGAGGGGGATATCCCGGGAGCGTCCTCGCGTGAGTGCGGAAATTACCGCGAACACGACCTGCCTGCGGCAAAGGCCGCCGCGCGCGATATGCTCGGCGTGCTTGAAAACTGGAGCGAGGAGAAGATGACCTATGAGTGCTGAGCAGCTTATGCGGCTTAACGTCTGCCTGTTAAACGACTCTTTTCCGCCCGTGGTGGACGGCGTGGCAAACGCGGTCAAAAACTATGCGGATATAATAAATGAGAAATTCGGGAACGCTATGGTCGTCGCTCCCGCATATCCCGATGCGCAGGACGATTACGGCTATCCCGTGGTGCGCTATCAGAGCTTTAACACCGAAAAGCTGGTGGGCTACAGGACGGGAAATCCGCTCGCGGGCGGCGTTTTAGGCAAGGTGGGCGAGTTCGCCCCGGATATACTCCATCTGCACTGTCCGTTCGCCTCGGCGTATATCGCCATGATGGCGAGAGAGGTCACGGAGGCGCCCATAGTCTATACATATCACACAAAGTTCGATATAGACATCGCGCGCACGGTCAAGATGAAATCGTTAAGAGAGCCTTCCATAAAGGCGATAGTTTCAAATATATCCGCGTGTGACGACGTATGGGTCGTGAGCAAGGGCGCGGGCGAGAACCTGCGCGGGCTGGGGTTTGACGGCGAGTACACCGTTATGGAAAACGGCGTGGACTTTCCGCGCGGAAAGGCGGAGGGCGCGCGCATAGACGCGATAAATAAACGGCACGCGCTCACCTCGGCGGACATCCCCGTATTCCTGTTCACGGGCAGGCTCATGTGGTATAAGGGCATAGATATAATAATATCCGCGCTGAAAATGCTGCACGATGCGGGGGAGGATTTCCGCATGATATTCGTGGGCAGCGGCCTTGAAGAGGATGAGATAAAAAAGAGCGTCAAAAAGCACGGCATCGGCGAAAAGTGCATCTTCACGGGCAGCATATCCGACCGCGAGGAGCTGCGCGCGTATTTTTCCCGTGCGGACATGTTCGTGTTCCCGTCGACGTTCGATACAAACGGCATAGTCGTGAGGGAGGCTGCGGCGTGCGGCACGCCCTCTGCGCTTATCGAGGGGAGCTGCGCCGCGGAGGGCGTCGCGGACAGCGTGGACGGATATCTCATCAAGAACGACCCGTCGTCGCTATATGAGCTGTTAAAGCGAGCGTGCGCAAATCTCGCGGGCGTGCATGAAGTGGGTAAAAACGCGATGAATGACCTGTATATCTCATGGGAGGACAGCGTCACCCGCGCGTATGAGAGATACATCTATGTGTATGAAAAGTTCACCGGCATGCGCAAAAACAGCGCCGTCAAGCGCGGAAAGGTCGCGCAGACAATGGCGGAAATGCTGGAGAACATGGACAAAAACAAGAGATAAAGGGCATTTATGAAAAAAACATTTTCACAAAGAATAAAAGAGGCGTTTAAAAAGGACCGCGCCGTGTTTATAATATACATCGTGCTCAGGCTGATTGTTATAGGCGTGGGTATAAGGCAGTTCTTTAATAAAGACTACCAGGGCGTGTTCTATTGCCTGCTTACGCTCGTGCTGTTCATGCTCCCCTCGTTTGTGGAGCATAAATTCAAGGTCGAGCTGCCCACAGGGCTGGAGATAACCGTGCTCGCGTTCATATTCGCGGCGGAGATATTGGGCGAGATAGCGTGCTACTACCTTACCGTGCCGCATTGGGACACCATGCTGCATATGGTGAACGGCTTTGTCTGCGCGGCGATAGGCTTTTCCCTCGTGGACGTATTGAACCGCAACAGCAAGATAAAGTTCAGCCTGTCCCCCGTGTTCATGGCGGTGACGGCGTTCTGCTTCTCCATGACGGTGGGCGTGCTTTGGGAGTTCTTCGAGTTCGGCGGGGATAACCTGCTCGGGATGGACATGCAAAAGGACACGATAATACACGTCATACGCAGCGTGGACCTAAACCCCACGGGTCAGAACGTCCCCGTAGTGATAGACAACATCATGAACGTCACGGTAAACGGCGTGGACCTCGGCCTGGGCGGATATCTGGACATCGGGCTATACGACACGATGAAGGACCTAATGGTCAACTTCGTGGGTGCGGTGGTGTTTTCCTTTGTGGGCTTCTTCTATATAAAGAAGAAGGGCAAGGGCAAGGTCGCGCGGCAGTTCATCCCCTATCTCACCAAGGATGAGGAAAAGCCCGTGCAGGAGGAAAATGAGCAGTAACATACACGTGTTTGCAAAAAGTTTACCAAATAGGCTGCAAGATACAGTTTGTTAAAAGATTTTTTACAAATGCCGTGATATAATATATTATGCATGAAGATGGGCAGCAGCCCATAACAATATGAGGAGGATAAAAGACATGAAGAAGCTGATAGCGGTTTTCACCGCGGTCATTATGCTGACGATGATATTTGCCGGCACCGCATTCGCGGCAGTCACGGCGGGCGAAGAGAGGGCGGTCATAGCCGAGGATATAAGCGATGAGGAGATAGACAAGGTCTATAAGGACTTCGGCATCGAGCGCGGCTCGGTAAAGGAGCTGACCGTGACCAATCAGGACGAGCGCGCATACCTTGAGGGCCTCGTGAGCGAGAAGAAGATAGGCAACGTCGCGATATCCTGCGTATACATCAAGACGCTCGAGGAGGGCGAGGGCACGAACATCACCGTAATGAACATCAACTGGTGTACGGAGGAGATGTACAAAAACGCACTCCAGACGGCGGGCATAACGGACGCCGACGTCATCATCACCGCGCCCAGGACGGTTTCCGGTACGGCGGCGCTCACGGGCATATACAAGGCGTATGAGGACATCACGGGCGAAAAGCTCAAGGAGGACAACAAGGAGGCCGCTGCGGAGGAGCTCGTAGTAACGGGTACGCTCGCGGAATCCATCGGCAGTGAGCAGGCGGCTGAGCTTGTCAAGCAGTTAAAGGAGATCCTCGACAAGACGTCCCAGATGACGGACGACGAGGTTCGCGACCAGATCCGCACGATCGCCGTGAACATAAACGTCACGCTCACGGACGAGCAGGTCGAGCAGCTTTTGAGCCTCGTGAGAAGCCTTGAAAAGCTGGATATCGCCGGCCTCACCGAGACGGTCAACAGCGTTGGCAGCTGGTTCACCAACATCGGCTCTGCGATAAGCGGATTTTTCAAATCCATAGGCGACTGGTTCGCGGGTCTTTTCGGCTGATAAATCAGAATAATTCATTCCCTCGGATATCCGGGGGATTTTTTATGTCATATTGCGGCGCATATTCACACGCAGTTTGACAGCCTCATTTTTCTTTGATATCATTCATCGTGGAGGTGGGGCGAATGCCGGCGCGATTTGACACGGAGATATTATATGTAACAAAGAGCGAATATCGGGACGGATGGGGCTTTAAGGAGCACGTGCATCCGGACTATTTCCAGTTATTCTGCGTTTTGAGCGGGATCTGCACCATCGGAATAGGCGCGGATTCCCGGCGATTGGGCGCGGGCAGCACTGCGATAGTCGCCGCGGGAATGCCGCACTACCTATATACGTGCTCGGGTGAGCGCGCGATGATAATAGACATAAAATTCATACTGCACTCGGGCAGGACGGAGCTTTTGAAATACGCGGGCTTTCGCGCCACGCCGGATGCGGAATATCTGCACGGGATGGAGCTCATTGCGGATGAAGCGGTGCATAAGCGGCCCATGTTTAAGGAGATAATAGAGTGCAGGTTATGCGAGCTTCTCATGGATATCGTGCGCGCGGAGAGCGCAAACGGCTCGCCATACGGGCGTCGGCGCTCGGACACGCTCACGGGCGCGGCGCATGACGTTGCAAAGTACATCGAGGAAAACTACGCTCAGCCCATCACGCTGGACACTCTTTCCCAAAAGCTGGGCTACAGCAAGATATACCTCTGTCAATGCTTTAAAAAGCAGACGGGAGGGAGCATCTTTTCGTATATATACGACGTGCGTTTGGAGCGCGCCGCCGCGCTGTTAAAGGACACTGACTTAGACCACGAGCAGATAATCGCAAGGACGGGCTTCAAAACAGTGGGACATTTCGGGCGGCTGTTTAAGCAGGCATACGGCCAGACCCCGGGAAAGTATCGCCGAAGCATGCGGGAGATAGTCGACGTTCCTGTATTTCTTTCAAGCGAGTATTTTGCGGAGCTCAATAAGACCGAGCGGGCGATAGTGCGTCCGGATGGGGATAAGTAGGGGGCATAAATTTTGCACTTTTAACGTATTGACTTTGCGGATAGATGGTCAACCCTTAATCAACTAATAAAATAGTCGCAACGAGTTGGTATACGGGCGGCTATTTTTTGTTGCTGTTTTTTGCGCGCATGGTGAGAAGTGCGGTGAGTTTGGAGATAATCGGGAGGTTGAATTAATAATAAGGTATCGCGTCCGGCAAGCCTTTCGGACGCGATGGATTATACGCAACTCATTCGTCTTGCCCTACGATTAAAAAGCGAGCTTGCCGACGAGGTGCGGCGCAGGTTTTTGCGGCTTTCAGCCGCAAAAACTAAGCCCGCTCAGCCCCGCCCCCGCCTTCGGCGGGAGGCGGGGCTGAGCGGGCACTTTCAAGCGAGAAAAGGCGGGAGCCTTTTCTCGCTTGAAAGCTGCGCCGCGCGCGAACGAGTGAATTGAATCTTTTTAACTTCAGCGGGCTGGCATAACGACTTGAATTTATAATGGAGCTTTGCGAAGCAAAGCAACCTCAGGCTTCCAAAATACACCACCTTGCCGCCCCTTTTCTTCGACTCAGCTCAATCGACGTACTATGAGTACGCCTCATTCGCTTCGCTCGAAAAGTGACGACAAATCGGCGCATTTTGATTGCCTGCTATATTTGCATGTTTGCACTTTTAAACTCAACCGCACAAACTTTCCTCCCTCATCCTGTTAACCCGCTCTTCATCATTCGTCTTTAAATATTAATTGCGCCGTCAGGCGCGCTTGTCGGGCTTGTCATTGGGCGGGTTGTAGTGTATAATTGTTAAAAAGTCGGGCATCATGCAACTTTCATCCGTCTATACTCCCCACGACCGCCGAGCGGCGAACTCATGCCGACTCTTTAAAAAGGCGACGGGGGATGCGGCGAGACTATTTTGAGCCCGAACGGAGGTATAAAAAATGAATAGAAGAGAACGTAACTCAGGTAAACTGCGCAAGCTCGCCACGACGGGCATCCTCGCGGGAATAATGCTGTTTTTGGCGCTGACAAACTTCGCCGTCATATCCATCGGCCCCGCGAACATGTCCTTTTGCTGTGTGCCTATAGTAATAGGTACTCTCATATGCGGGCTGGATACGGGACTGCTGCTGGGCGGCATATTCGGGCTTTCCAGCGTTTGGAAGGCTTTCACCGCGCCGTCCGCCCTCGTCATACCCTTAATGGGCGCAAGTCCGGTGTATGTGATAATAATGTCCCTGGGCGCAAGGCTGCTCATCCCCGTCACGGTTTGGCTCATAGATAAGGCGTTTAAAAAGCATGTAGTCGCGGGGAACATCGTCTCAAGCGCGGCGGGCTCGCTCACGAACACGGTTTTCTATCTCGGGCTGATGCTGCTTTTCTACGTCATGGCGGGTATAGACAGCGCAACCGTTCTCGGCGTGATAGCGGGCGTGGGCGCGCTCAACGGCTCGCTCGAGGCGATAGCCTGCATGGTGGTTTGCCCTCCCGTGGTATACGCTCTTCGCAAATCGTTTTTAAAAAAGACGGCTTGATAAATTTTATAAGGCAGGATTAAACGAATGATTTTTGTAATGGACGTCGGAAACACCAACACAAAGTGCGGTCTTTTCGACGAGGGCGGTGAGCTTCTTCACTCATGGCGGCTGGGGACGCAGTCCGAGTCGACCTCTGACGAGCTGGGGATATCGCTCATGTCCTTTTTCAACTATTTAAAGATAGGCGTGTCGGAGGTCAGCGGAATAATGATTTCCTCCGTCATCCCCTCCATAAACTACACGCTCGTGCATATGTGCAGGACGTATTTTGACATGGAGCCCTCATTCGTCGGCCCGGGGATAAAGACGGGCGTGAATATTCTCTATGAAAACCCGCGCGAGCTGGGCTCGGATAGGATAGTGAACGCCGTCGCGGCATATGAGCTTTACGGCGGCCCCGTCATAACGGTGGATTTCGGCACGGCGACCTCATACGGCGCGATAAACGCAAAGGGCGAATTCGTGGGCGGTGTGATATGCCCCGGGCTTAAAATATCCGCGCAGGCGCTCACCACCAACGCGGCAAAGCTGCCCCATGTCGACATAAAAATGCCGGAAAAGGTGATAAACAAAAATACGATATCCTGTATGCAGGCGGGCATAACCTACGGCTATGTCGGGCAGGTCGACTACATACTGCGCAAGATGAAAAAGGAGCTGGGCGGAAAGGCAAAGGTCATCGCCACGGGCGGCCTCGCGGGCATGATAGCGTCCGAGACGCCCACCATAGACGTAATAAACCACCTGCTCACGCTTCAGGGATTATATTACATTTACAAAAGAAACTTTGTTTAAAGAGGAGGAAAACCATGAAAGAAGTCAAAATAGGCATTATCGGAATGGGCACCGTCGCGAGCGGCGTATATAACGTCATCGCGCAGGAGGGCGATTACATACTCCATAAGGAGGGCCTGCGCCTTAAGGTCTCAAAGGTGTTCGCGTTAAGCTACAGCATCGATATCCCCGAGGAGTTAAAGGGAAAGAGCTCTGAGGACGTCATAGACAGCCCGGATACGGACATAATCTGCGAGCTTATCGGCGGCATAGAGCCGGCTAAGACGTTCATCATACGCGCACTTCGCGCGGGAAAGACCGTCGTCACGGCGAATAAGCAGCTCATAGCGAACCACTGGGGCGAGCTTGAGGCCGAGGCGAAAAAGACGGGCGCGGGGCTGTATTTCGAGGCGAGCGTGGGCGGCGGCATACCCTGCCTGCGTGCGGTAACGGATTCTCTCCAGGCGAACTATATAGACAGCGTTTACGGCATCGTGAACGGCACGACCAACTTCATACTCACCAAGATGGCGGATGAGGGCGGCGATTATGCCGAGGTATTAAAGGAGGCGCAGGAGCTGGGATATGCCGAGGCCGACCCGACGGCGGACGTCGAGGGATATGACTCCATGTACAAGCTCTCCATACTCGCGTCAATGGCGTTCCATACCCGCCTGCCCATCGAGCATATATACAGAGAGGGCATATCCGCGATATCCAAAAAGGACATCGCCGCGGCGAAGGAGCTGGGATATACCATAAAGCTGCTCGCCATCGCAAAGAGGGAGAAGAACGGCAAGGTACAGATGAGGGTGCATCCCACGATGCTGCATAATAACCACCCGCTCGCGAGCGTGAAGGGCTCGTTTAACGCGATATTCATGCACGGCAGCGCGGTAGACGACGTGATGCTATACGGCAGAGGCGCGGGCGACTTCCCCACGGCATCCGCGATAATTTCCGATATAGTTTACGCCGCGCATACAAACGAACACAGGTACATGAGCTTTAAAAATGTTCAGGGAGAGGTTTCGCAGGACGTAATATTTGACGACAACTGGGAGACGGGCTTCTATCTGCGCCTTATATTGACGGATGCACCCGGTGCGCTCGCAAAGGTCGCGACCGTCCTCGGAAATAACGGCGTCAGCCTTGAATCCGTCATTCAGAGGGACATCGATGAAAACGGCGCATCAGTCATATTCGCAACGCATAAGACGCACGAGCTTTCCGTTGAAAACGCGCTCGAGCAGCTTCGCGGCACGGACGTGGTAAAGGAGATCGCGAGCGTAATAAGAGTGGAGAGATAAATGGACGACCCGAGGGCAATTATAAAGGGGGACGTCACGCAAAAGCAGTATAAAAAGGCGGCGGCGCGTGCGCTCACGAACATACCGCTCACGGTGTGCGCCGAGCTGATAGGCGCCGTGTGCTTGGGCGCGTCGGCAGTGCAGATATACACCTTCGGCTTTACCGCGATGAGCATTTTCACGCTCATAATAAGCCTCATGCTAATATGCTTCACGCCCCTTCTTCCTAAAATGCAGTCGGACGCGCTCTATAAGCAGCTATGCGCGACGCAGGGCATAGCATACGGACGGGAGCTTTCCTGCAAGGCTATGCTATATGACGACAGGCTCGTGCTATTGGGCGAAAACGACGCGGCGGAGGTCGAGTTTAAACAGCTTAAAAGCATGAGCGAGACGGACGAAACCATTTCGCTCGTGACGAAAAACCGCCTGCTGCTCGTCCTCCCCATAGACGGGATAATGGGCATGAGCGCGCAGGACGCATCAAGCCTCATCCGAAACGGCATGAAAAAGTAATATAAAAAACAGTTTATCTTATAAATCAGATAAGCTGTTTTTTGATGCTTAAAAATATTAAACTATACTGTTTCCGTCCAGAACCGCCGAGATGAGGTCGTCGCCCCTATAGCACAGCTTCAGGCTGAACACCGGCGCGTCCTTTGCGATGAGGTCTAAAAATATCCTGTCGCCCTCCCATTGCGGCAGCGCGGGCAAATCTTCCTTGGGTATCCATTTGAGCACGCCCTCGTCGCAGTCCGTCAGCTGTCCCGAAAAGTCGGTCGAGGTGAAAAGGTGCATGTATTCCGTCTCCCACTTATCCGAGACGAACGTGACTATCCCGCGAAAGCGCAGGGATTTTACCGATAAGCCCGTCTCCTCGAAAATCTCACGGCGGGCGCACTCCTCCGGCGACTCCTTATCCTCAAACTTTCCTCCGACGCCTATCCACTTTCCCTCGTTTAGGTCGTTTTTCTTTTTGACGCGGTGCAGCATGAGATATGCGCCCTCTTTTTCAAGGTAACAGAGCGTGGAATTTATCATTTAAACTGCTCCGTGACTATCGCGTTCACCAGCCTGCCGTCCGCCTTTCCCTTTACCTTGGGCATTAGCTCCTTCATTATCCTGCCCTTGTCTGTGGGCGCGGGCTTATCGATGCCGAGTGACGCGAGGACGTCCGCGATGGTCGAGCGTATTTCATCCTCACTCATCATCTTGGGCGCGAACTCGCTATAGACCTCTATGCGCTTTTTGCATTCCTCTATGATCTGCGTCCTGTCCGCGGGGGAGGATTCAAGAGTCTCCTTTGCCTCTTTTATCTCCTTTAAGACGACGGCGTTTTCCTCCTCCTCGGTGAGCTCGGCGCGCTTGTCGATCTGTTTATTCTTGAGCGCGGAAAGCAGCAGAGAAAGCGCCTCCTTGCGCGGCTTATCCCCCGCCTTCATGGCGTTCATCATCTCTCTACGTACTTCATCTATCTTTGACATAATGCGTTTACCTCCTTTTGTATCTGGCTATATTTTACCGCGCTCTGACGGAAAATTCAAGAGATGGGAGTGCGCCTTGCGGCGCAAGTAATATGTAAGAACTAATAGTGAAAAACAGGGATGAGGGAGAATGGTTTGTGCGCTTTATTTTAAAAGGTGAAAGTCATACGTAAATTGAATAATTAGGTTGCTTTGCTAACGCAAAGCTCCATTATAAATCCGTGCCGGCACGCCGTCCTGCTGAAGTTAAAAGGATTCAATTCACTCGTTCACGCGCGGCGCAGCTTTCAGCCGCCTTCGGCGGCTGAAAGTGCCCGCCCGCAGCCCCGCCCCCCCTGCGGGGGGCGGGGCTGCGGGCGGGCTTAGTTTTTGCGGCCTCCTGCGGAGGCCGCAAAAACCTGCGCCGCGCCTTTTCGGCAAGCTCGTTTTTTAATCGTAGGGCAAGATTAATGACTTGCGTATAAATCATCTCGCTTAAGCGAATAGCCGAGCCTAAAGAGATACCTAAAAAAATCCCTCCCATTTTTAAAAAATTCACATAAAAACATGTGGAAAAAGAAGAAAAATAATTGTATAATAGATAAAATTAAAACAGAAGGGAGCTATATATAATGATAAATCACTTTTGCAAGACTCCTCTTTGGGAGGTCACTAGGACACTTGCCGCGGTAGCTATGGGAGCACGCCCCGCCGATACCGTGATAAGGGGCGGAAAGCTCGTGAACGTCTGCACGGCGCAGATAATGGAAAACGTTGACATCGCGATAGCCGAGGGAAGGATAGCGCTTGTGGGAGATGCGTCTCATTGCATAGGCAAGGATACGCAGGTCATCGATGCACAGGGCCGCTACATCGCCCCCGGCTTTTTGGATGGTCATATACACATTGAATCCTCCATGCTGAGCGTGGGTGAATACGCGCGCGCGGTCATCCCGCACGGCACTACGGGGATATACCCCGATCCGCACGAGATATGCAACGTGCTCGGGTCGGAGGGAGTGAAGTGCATGATAGCGGACTCCAAGCGCACTCCATTAAAGACGATGTTCGTGATGCCCTCCTGCGTCCCCGCTGTTCCCGGCTTTGAGGACACGGGCAGCTTCGTTGGGCCTAAAGACGTCGCCGAGGCGATGAAGTTAGACGAGATGGTCGGCCTGGGCGAGATGATGAACTTCCCCGGAATACTTTCAAGCACGGACCACGCGCACGACATAGTGGGCGAAACGCTCAAGGCGGATAAGGTCGTGACCGGTCACTACTCCATGCCGGACACGGGAGCGGGTCTAAACGCATATATCGCCGCGGGAATACGCTGCTGCCATGAATCTACCCGTGCGGAGGACGCGCTCGCGAAGATGCAGCGCGGTATGTACGCACAGCTTAGAGAGGGCAGCGCGTGGCATGACTTAAAGGAGGTCGCAAAGGCGGTCACGCAGAATAAGGTCGATACGCGCTTTGCCTGCCTGATATCCGACGATACTCACCCGAACACGCTCGTCTCAAAGGGGCATCTCGATTATATCTTAAAAAGGGCGGTCGAGGAAGGCATAGACCCCGTCACGGCGATACAGATGGTCACCATAAACACCGCGCAGTGCTTCAGGATGGATAACGATTTAGGCAGCATCACCCCCGGAAAATGCGCGGATATCGTATTTATAAAGGACTTAAAAGACTTTGAAGTGACGTTCGTCATGATAGACGGCCAGACCGTCGCAAAGGACGGCGAGGTCACGGTCGATATACCGCCGTACACCTATCCCGATTGGGCGGCGCATTCGATGCACATTAAAGATGAGATAACTGCGGATACGTTTAAAATAGCCGCTCCCGAGGGCGCGGACAAGGCGACCGTGCGCGTGATAGAGGTCATCCCCGCGAGAGTGGGCGACTATGAGCGGCACGTCGAGATAGCCGCAAAGGACGGCCTGCTCGAGAGCGACACTGCGCAGGACGTACTAAAGACCTTCGTATTCGAGCGTCATCACGAGACGGGCAAGGTCGGACGCGGCTTCGTAAAGGGCTTCGGCATAAAGAAAGGCGCTATGGCGAGCACCGTCGCGCATGATGCGCATAATCTGCTCGTCGTGGGCACGAACGATGAGGACATGGCGCTCGCGGCGAATACGCTCATAGAGTGCGGCGGCGGCATGGCGGCGGTCTGCGACGGGAAGGTCTTAGGCTGTACGCCCCTGCCCATAGCCGGCCTCATGAACGATAAGCCCGTGGAGGAGATGGCGGCGATCGTCGCCCAGCTCGAACAGGCGTGGAAGGTCATCGGCTGTGAGATGCCCTCGCCTTTCATGACAATGGCGCTCATCCCGCTCGCGTGTCTGCCCGAACTTCGCCTGACCGACCGCGGACTCGTGGACTGCACGACCTTTAAATTCGTCCCGCTGATAGTGGAATAAGAGATAATACGACAATGCGAAAAATAGCGAGGCGGTAATTTGGCCGCTTCGCTTTTCTTTTGCAAAACGGCACGGCAATGGCGTTGTTTTGCGTATTGACTTTATTGGTTTTGCATAATATAATGAGTATAGAAAAAAGGAACGTTGCCGATAGACGGTCAACCCCGAGTACTATTTAAAATAGCCGTTCAGAATTGCAAGTTGGCGGCTATTTTTGTTTATCATCTTTATCCCAATTTCTGATGAAATCGGCAAAGACGATGAGAAACATAAGTAATCCGATGATCTCTTCAAAACTCATATTCTCGCCCCCTTTCCATTACTCTCTAAATAGGAAGATAATGAAGAGAGGGTTGACCGCCTATCCGTGTTATTGGCAACGCCCAGTAAAGATGAAAAACATCAATACCACTTATATCATACAACATCTTTCGCCACGTTTCAACAGAAAAATGCGATTGTACTGCGAAAATCGAATTTATAATAAGGTATATCGCTCGCGTGTCTGCCTGAGCTTCGCCTGACCGACCGCGGACTCGTGGACTGCACGACCTTTAAATTTGTCCCGCTGATAGTGGAATAAGAGATAATACGACAATGCGAAAAATAGCGAGGCGGTGATTTATCCGCTTCGCTTTTCTTTTGCAAACGGCGCGGATATCGCATTTTTGCGTATTGACTTTATTGGTTTTGCATAATATAATGAATATAGAAAAAAGGAACGTTGCCGATAGACGGTCAACCCTTTGGTTTATTAAAAATAACCGCTAAGTTGCAAGAGGGCGGTTATTTTTTGTTGTTTTTTGCGCACGTAATAATAAGTGCGGCAAAGGCAACTAAAAAAGTGCAAAAACTTATCAACTGATCGAAAGTCATTTGCAACACCTTCCTTTCATTGCC
>CAKROK010000059.1 GCA_934373295.1 uncultured Christensenellaceae bacterium
GGGCTGGGGCGGGCACTTTCAAGCATGAAACGGCGGGAGCCGTTTCGCTTTTGAAAGCTGCGCCGCGCGCACATCTAATGGAGCTTTGCGCAAGCAAAGCAACCTTTTAATAAATTCCCGATAGTGCTTCCCCTTTTAAGCTTTTGCGTGCAATCTTTTCTCCCCCGCACCACATTTCCTTTTTTCAAAATCCCGGTTTGAATTCCAAAATATGTGTTGATATAATATATACAGGATCTCAATGGGGAAAGACCTCTAAAAAACTGCATCAATTTACTATTTGCCGGCATTTCGGCAGGAACATAAGGAGGAGTTTAAATTGCTAAGCATTAACGATCTCACCAAGACCTTCGGGGATAAAACCGCCGTCAACGGCCTGTCATTAGATGTCCGCGCGGGCGATATCTTCGGCTTTATAGGCCATAACGGCGCGGGAAAGACCACTACCATAAAGTGCCTCACCGGCATAATGAGCTTTGATTCGGGCGAAATTCTCATAGACGGTCATTCCATAAAGGATGAACCCGTATACTGTAAGAGCATCATGGCGTATATCCCGGATAATCCGGACATTTATGACTTCATGACAGGTATAAAGTACATCAACTTTATCGCGGATATATACGGCGTGCCCAAGGATGTAAGAGAAAAGAATATCGCGTATTATTCCGAAAAATTCGGACTCACGGCGGAGCTTAACAGCCGCGTCTCGGGCTACTCTCACGGCATGAAGCAAAAGCTCGTGCTCATAAGCGCGTTTGTACATTCCCCCAAGCTGCTCGTTCTCGATGAACCCTTCGTCGGGCTTGACCCAATGGCGTCTTATAACTTAAAACAGATGCTCAAGGAGCATTGCGATAACGGCGGCGCCGTGTTCTTCTCCACCCACGTTTTGGAGGTCGCGGAAAAGCTATGCACAAAGATCGCTATTATAAAGCAGGGTGAGCTGGTCGCGTGCGGCGCGACGGAGGACGTCTGCAAAAACGAAAGCCTTGAACAATTCTTTCTGGAGTTAAACGCCCATGAATAAGCTATTCACACTTTGCAAAGTCACTTTAAGCGACGTGTTTTTAAGCGGATCGTATTCCTCAAAGAAAAAAAAGACGCGCGTATCCGGCGGCCTTACCGTCACGCTCGTCGTCATGCTCTTTGTCGCGGGGATGTTCTTTTTTAACTCATACTCCATGGGCAGTGAGCTCATGGACAAAAATACATATCACTACCTCATATCGATAGGCATGGCGTATTCCGCTCTTATGACATTGGCGCTCTCCATTTTCAGAGTTCCTACGTTCCTATATGCGTTTAAGGATCACGACCAGCTCATGAGCCTTCCCGTGAGCGCGAATCAGGTGCTAATGAGCAAGCTGCTGCCCCTGTACATTTACAATCTCATATATTCCGCGGCGTTTTCAATAGGCTACTTCCTGTCCTGCGGAATACTTTCGCAGATGGGCGCGGGATATTACATCTGCGCGGTCTTTGCGATGCTGTTCGTCCCCTTTCTCCCCCTGGTTATAGGCTCGCTATTAGGTCTGCTGTTAGGATGGATATCAAAGCGCTCGGGCAACAACACCGTCATAAAGATAGCCTCGTCAGTACTGCTCATGCTCATGATAATGGCGATATCCTTTACTCTGAGCTTTTCGCAGAGCATGGACAGCGCACAGCTCTCGGCGGTATACGGCATAGTCGACAAGATCAACTTCCCCGTCATCTTCATAAAGCGCGCGCTTTTACAGGGTGATGCGCTTTACATGGTACTGTTCTGTATCGCGGAGCTGCTCATTTTCGCGCTGTTCTGCATACTGTTTGCCCGTGCGTTCAAGCGCATAAACTCGGGCATACGCGAGAGCGCCCGCAAGAGGGAAAAGAGCTTCACAGTCTCGGATATCGATAAGATAAAGACGGGTACGGCGTTCCACGCGGCATACACGCGCGAGCTTTCCGGCTTCGTCAACAATACGAACTACTTTTTGAATACGTATATGGGCTTCATAATGTTGATATTGACCACTATAGCGCTGTTCTTCGTGGATATAAGCGGCTTCTTTACGCACATCGGCTTATCCCCCCTCGTGATGCTCGTGTTCGCGTTCGGCTTCTTCGGGATGCTCTCCCCTATCACCACGCCCTCCGTGTCGTTAGACGCATATAACCTCTGGATATACCGTTCATCGCCCATTAGCGCAAAGACGGTCTTAAACGCAAAGCTCGCGATGGCGCTCACGGTGTCTCTGCCCGTAATGGTAATCTGCCCTGTGGCCGCGGGATTCGCGCTCAAGCTGACCGCGGTCGAGATACTCTGCCTCACCGCATACTGCGTGGGCATAACGCTGCTTTCACAGACGAGCGGACTCGCCACCGGGCTTGCCCTGCCCAAGCTGGATTGGACAAACGAGATAACCGTCATAAAGCAGTCGGGCGCAGTCTGTTTAAGCGTGTTCGGCGGCATGGGCGTATCTATTATAATAGGCGCGGGGGTCATCCTGCTCAGCATATTCGGCGCAAATACAAACCTCATAACGCTCATAATATCGATAGTGATGCTCGCCGCGGCAGCGCTCATTTACTCCATACTCATGCATAAGGGCGCAAGAAAATTCGACAGTCTCGAAATTTGACGCTTGAATATGCCCCGCCCATCGGGTTAAAATATAATAAAAAAGGAAGTAATCAATATGCATAAGATAAACAGCACACTTCCCTCCTGCGACGGGGTGCATACCCTCGCGGTATATGAATTTATCCCGGACGAGCCGCGCGCAGTCGTTCAGATAGTCCACGGCATGGCAGAGCATATCGGAAGATACGCGCCCTTCTCCGAATACCTATGTGAACACGGCATAGCCGTCGTCGGCCACGACCATTTGGGCCACGGGCGCACGGCAAACAGCCCGGATGAGCTGGGCTACATTGCGGATAAGGGTGGCGCGGATATGCTCATAGCCGACGCGATGAACGTCACGCGCTATATCAAGGAGAAATTCGACCTGCCCATCATACTGTTCGGTCACTCTATGGGCAGCCTCGTCTCGAGAAACTACATCTCACGGGACAGCTCCCTTTTAGAAGGCTGCATACTCTGCGGAAACGTTCAGGATACGCTCAAAATCGCCCCCGCAGTGACCGGTTTTTTGGCGGCGTTCGGCAAAAAGCGGGATAGCAGGCTGTTAAACTCCATGGCGTTCGCGGCATATAACAAGAAAATCGATGACCCGCGCACAGAGTTTGACTGGCTTTCCGAAAATGAGCAAAACGTCGATAACTACCTCGCTGACGAGCTTTGCGGCTTTAACTTCAAGGCAAAGGCGATGCACGACCTCGCCACGCTTAACGCAAACGTGTCCGGCGATAGCTGGATAAAGGGCATTCGCAAGGATCTTCCCATATACCTCTTTTCCGGCGAGGACGACCCCTGCGGCGGCTACGGCGAGGGCGTAAGGCGCATTTCTCAAAAGCTTGAAGAGGGCGGCGTCGAGAGCGTCAGCCTCACGCTCTATCCCAAAATGCGCCACGAAATATTAAACGAGACGGACAATCAAAGAGTAATGCATGACATGCTCGATGCAATAAACGAAATTTTGGAGGAAAAAGATTATGGAGTATAAGAGATTCGGCGATAAATTAGTGATGCGCCTTGACCCGGGCGACGAGATATGCGAAAACATAATGACCGCAAGCAAGGCAGAGGGGATACGGCTCGCAAGCGTCTCCGGCATGGGCGCGGTCGGTCAGATGACCGTGGGCGTATACGATCTTTCAAAAAAGGAATACTTTAAAAACACGTTCACGGGCGCGCTGGAGATAGTCTCCCTCACGGGGAACGTCTCAGAAATGAACGGGGAGACATACCTCCACCTGCACATGAGCGCGGGAGACGACCGCGGACATGTCTTCGGCGGTCACCTTAATTCCTCCGTCATTAGCGGCACGGGCGAGATAATCCTCGACATAATCGACGGCCGCATCGACAGAGAACGCTAGGACGAGACGGGATTAAACGTGTTTAAGTTCTAATAGAAACGCATTGAAAAAGCACCCTCGATGGGTGCTTTTACTTTTATAACAACTCACGCTCGTTAAACCGCGCCAATCGTTTGAGCGCTCAAGCTGAAAAAGCGCAATAATCCACGTAAATTGAAATAATAGGTTGCTTTGCTAACGCAAAGCTCCACTATATTCACGCGCGGCGCAGCTTTTCAAAGCGAAACGGCTCCCGCCGTTCCGCTTTGAAAAGTGGCCCGCCCAGCCTTGCCCCCGCCGAAGGCGGGGGCAAGGCTGGGCGGGCTTAGTTTTTGCGGCCGAAGGCCGCAAAAACCTGCGCCGCGCCTCGTTGGCAAGCTCGCTTTATATTCGTAGGGGAAGGCGAAAGACTTGCGTATAATTCATCGCGTTCGGCGAATAGCCGAGACGAACGCGATACCTTATTATTAGTTCGGTTTCCCACAGTCACTATCAGATATGCACAAAAACAGTAACAAAAAATAACCGCCACATTTCGACACTGAACGGTTATTTTTTCTAACTATTCGGGTATGCAAAAACAATAAAGTCAATACGCAAAAACACCCGCGGCTACAGCTTTTCCTCCACGATCTCCTCCCCCAGGCAGCGCGCAAAGACCGTGCCTGCGGAAAGCTCGGAGAGCAGCTTTTCATAGTCCTCCCCGTTGCCGACGGGGATGTACACCTGCGCCTGGACGCAGCTCGTATAGTTTATGTTCTTTATCGTCCAGCCGTTCGCGCATATCTGCGCCTGCGCCTTTCCCCACATCTTAAAGGGCAGCTCCGCTTCATACAGCTCATAGGGACGATATCTGAACCTCTCGCATGCGTTTGCGGCCTCCGTGACGCTCTTTCCATATGCGCGCACCAGCCCGCCCGCGCCCAGCAGTATCCCGCCGAAATAGCGCGTGACCACGCACAGCACGTTTGTAAGCCCCGTGTTTTTGAGCGCCTCGAGCATGGGTACGCCCGCCGTTCCCTGCGGCTCGCCGTCGTCCGAGCAGCGCGTATATTCGCCCCGTTCGCCCACTATGAGCGCGGAGCAGTTGTGCGTCGCGTCCCAATACTTCTTTTTTATCTCGCCGAGCTTCTCCTGCGCCTCGTCAAAGTCCTTAACCGGATAAAGCTGTCCGATAAAACGCGACTTTTTAACAATAAGCTCCCTTTCGCAGGGAGCTTTTATGGTTATATATTCATTCATCCGTTCGTTTTTTTACTTCACAACGACTCTGTGGAATACCTTCTTGCCCTTCTTTATTATCAGGCTGCCGTCCTCCAAATCGTCTGCAGTCACGGGTCTGAATACATCCGTTACCTTATCGCCGTTTATGGATACGCCTCCGCCCTGGATGAGCTTTCTTCCCTCGCCCTTTGACTTAGTTAAGCCGCAAGCCATCATAAGCTCGAGTATAAAGCCGTTCTCGGCGAACTGCTCCGCGGTCAGCTCGGTCGTGGGCATAGCGGTGTTGTCCGCGCCACCGCCGAATAACGCCCGCGTAGCCGCCTGCGCCTTGTTTGCCTCCTCTTCGCCGTGGACCTGCTTTGTCACCTCATACGCGAGGATCTTCTTCGCCTCGTTTATCTCACTTCCCTGCAACGAGCCCAAGCGTTCGACCTCGTCCATGGGCAGGAATGTGAGCAGTGACAGACAGTTTTTGACGTCGGAATCCGCCACGTTCACCCAGTACTGATAGAACTCATAGGGCGATGTCTTTTCCGGATCCAGCCAGAGCGCGCCGCCCTCCGTCTTGCCCATCTTGTTGCCGTCGCTCTTTAACAGCAGCGAGCATGTGAGGCCGAACGCCGCCTTCTGCTCCTTCCTCCTGATGAGGTCCGCGCCCGCGAGGATGTTCGACCACTGGTCGTCGCCGCCCATCTCAAGCGTACAGCCGTATCTCCTGTTGAGCTCCAAAAAGTCATATGCCTGCATGAGCATATAGTTGAACTCCAAGAACGTCAGGCCCTTTTCCAGCCTGCGCTTATAGCACTCTGCCGTGAGCATCTTATTTACGGAGAAGCAGCTTCCCACCTCTCTTAAAAACGAGATGTAGTTTAGATCCCTCAGCCACTCGCCGTTATCCACCATTATCGCCTTATCGTCCGAAAAATCCAAAAAGCGGCCGATCTGTTTTCTGAAGCAAGCGACGTTATGGTCTATCGTGTCCGTGGTCATCATCTTTCTCATATCCGACTTTCCGGAGGGATCGCCTATCATGCCCGTGCCGCCGCCCAAAAGGACTATGGGTCTGTGCCCCGCCCTCTGCATATGCGCCATCGCCATCAGCGCGACGAAGTGACCAACGTGCAGTGAATCCGCCGTGGGGTCAAAGCCGATATAGAACGTCACCTTTTCGCTCCCGAGCATCTGCTCAAGGCCCTCATGCGTGACCTGCTTTATGAATCCTCTTTCCTTTAATACGTGAAAAACGTTCCTTGTTTCCATCTGTACGCTCCTTTTTATCTTACGCATTATACGTTATATACCAATTATTCATTATACTTTAAAATTTGCCCATAATCAACCGCTGATTTTGCGTTTTTTATTAGTATTGCGCGCGTTTACATCATTAAAAACTCCTGAACGGGCGTCATGCATGAAAAAGTGAACATGAAACACGTCCCCGCTATCGCCGCGGCGACTATCGCTATTATCTTCGTCCACATTCGCATGTCGCAATCCGATTTAGGCAGCGCAAATGCAAAAGCTATAAATATCGCGGGGATGATTATGAGCTGAAAGCCCAGCGCAGGCATCCAACTGAACGCCGCCGCACAGAGCGAGCAGACAAACGCCGCCACCGTCTCTCCCGATGGCTTGGGCTTTTGCGTCCCGTTGACCAGCCCCGAAAAGCGTCCCTTATTTCCGTTTCCTTCCATGATGATTTCTCCTTTTTCTTTATATTTAAAGCAGTCTTTATGCGCACACAGACCGCATGTGTCAAATGCGCTACTCTGCTTTTTTATAATAAACAGGTTGCTTTGCTTGCGCAAAGCTCCATTAACAAACTTGTTCAAATCAAAAGCAAGTTTTTAAGAGCATTATTCAGATTGAAAACTCACCTTTGTTATTTTTTCCTGAAAACCGTGGTTTTCAGACTTTCCCATAAGGAGGTCTGCGACCTCCTCATCCTTCTCCGCTAATCTGTTCAAGTTGATATGTCAGCATAAATGCTTAACTTAGTTTTCAGCTATACTTCGTTTCTCGGCGGCGACGGTCTTAAAATCGCAGGCGATTTTACAGACCGCATACATTACTTAGTGTAAATAATCTTGTTTGAAACTCCCGCTCAATTGCAGAAATGTTGGCATATCTTTGATAAGCAAGCGTTTAGCTTTTCTTTTCGTGCAGCTTGTGACGGTCTTAAAACTGCTCTTCGCGGCAGTTTTACAGCCCGTATGCGTTAGCTTGTGGGAATAGTTTAGGTTTTGAGCTGGTGTGTTTGCGCGCTTTATCTAAAAAGCTTCATCTCACTCGTACGCGCGCGGCGCAGGTTTTTGCGGCCTCCGGCCGCAAAAACTAAGCCCGCCCCCGCCCCTTGCGGGGCGGCGGGCCCCCATTAGAAAACAGACCGTCAAAAACGCCTGATTTTTCGTCATTTTTCAAGCAGCCCGCCGACGGCTGTACATATAGTACGCCGGCAAGGGCTGTCGCAGAAAAAGGGCGGAAGGGCAGTTTCTTCTTGAATAGCTTTTGCGTTCGATTCGTTAAAATAAAAGGATTATTTAGATAACTTAGCCAATGCCAGACAAGAAAGGTTTGGCGGTCTGGAAGCTGCGCCGCGCCTTGTCGGCATAGCTCGCTTTATCTTCGTAGGGCAATACGTATGACTTGCGTATGATTCATCCGTTCCCCCCGCATTTTCCTAGTCAAAACGCCCCGTTATCTCCATACACCTTCATGGATATCACCGGGCTGTTCCTTTGCGCAAACAGCCGCAAAAACAGCTCCATATACGCTCCCGGTGAATTCACTCCCAGCGTCAGCGCCCGCCCGATGTCCGTGTCGCGCAGCAGATAGTCCGTTATCTGTACGCAGTTTATCGTGGGCGCAAAATACGTCTTGAAGTCGCCCCCCGTCACCTTGTATACGTCCGCGCCCAGCGCGTCGCTCAGCCTGCGCGCAAACTCCTTGGGCGCGAGCTTTTTGGCATCCTGCGACCAATCTTCAAACCTCGCGCAAAGCTCGCCTAACTTGTTCCTTATGCTGTCCATCTGCTCCTCATTTAACCGCAAGCCGTAGCTGAAAACTATCTTTTTGTTGTTTTTTACGACATAATCTATGTATTTATCCCTCTGCGCCCGAAGTATTATCCCGTCCCCCGCGAGACGAAATACCATGCGCGTGGCGGGGTCGTAGTTTCCGTAGGTGAGCGTCTTTCCGTCTATGCAGAGCTCGCAGTGTCCCGCGACGCCTATGCCCGAGCGGCTGAACTGAAATAGCACCTCCGCGTTCGGCTTGACCTCCTCCTTTTTCGCGCTCTCCCCTCTCATCAGCCCAAAGAGCCTGTGCGGAAAGCACATCCCCATAAATCCTGGCAGCGTCAGGCGTATGGAGCTCATGACGCGCTTAAAGCCCCTGTTAGGCACTATCGACACTAAAAATTCGCATATGTGCGCAAGCCCGAAGAGCAGCCAGAGCACGCTTATCCCCAGCATCATGAGCCGCTCCCTGTATGCGTCCGGTATGACTATCACGCCTATAAATATCTGCAAGAGGAATATCCCCATGCACAGCGACGGCACGAAATACCTCGTCATTCTATTTTTATAATAGATGTATGCGTCCACCAGCTCGACGCATATGCAGAACGTCAAATATATCTCAAACGCTATCACGAACGCCGCAAATGATATTTTGGGCAAAAGCACGATCGCCGCGACCGCCAATATCTGAACTATCACATATATAGTCTCCCCCGCCGTCACCTTGCCGCCCTTTGCGAGCGTCGCGATGTAATAGCATAGCCCGCGTATTGGAAAGAGCATCGCGAAAATCACCGTAGTCGAGTACATGAGCATGGGGTCGCCCGTCAGCGAAAGAGAGCTCAACGCAAAAAGGCCTACTCCGGATATGAGTGACTTTAAAAGCATATAAAAAAAGAGAATCATGCCCTCTACCCCCTTTGCCGACATTTATTCTATTATAAATGCGGCAAATTATACTGTCAATCGAGCCTCCGGAAAAATCGACTTCATTTTTGCTCGTCATATGGTTGACATAGGCGCTTTTTCGGCAGTATAATAGCCTTAATTGACCCACCCCTTAACAATAGAACATTTGCATAGCTTATAACAACCATAAGGAGACTGTATTTTTAAATACACTGCATGATATGAAGACAATGATCATCATGATGGGTATTCAAGGCAGCGGAAAAAGCGAGTTTTATAAGCAGCAGCTTTCCGCCCACTATGTGCGAGTCAACCTCGATACCCTAAAAACAAGAAACAACGAGCGGCGTTTGATCGACGATTGCCTGTCAAGGTCGGTCAGCTTCGCGATAGACAATACCAACCCCACGGCCGCCGTCCGCGCCGTATATATCGACCTTGCAAAGAAAAACGGCTATAAGGTCGTCGGTTATTTCATGCAGTCGAGATTAAAGGAGTGCATCGAGCGCAATAACCTGCGCGAGGGAAAGGCTAAAATCCCCCCCAAAGCCATAGCCGCAACGTCAAACATGCTCGAGCTTCCAAGCAGGAATGAGGGCTTTGACGAGCTGTATTTTGTCGCAAATGACGGTAAAAATATGACGATATCAGATTGGAGAGACGACGATGAACTTTGATGACCTCGATAAAAAAATGCGCATATACGAGCAATCGCTCGACCAGATTATTCTGCCCGATATGTTTTTGGTCGCCCGCCTTGACGGACGCAGCTTTACGCGGCTGACAAAGGAGATTTGCAAATTCGAGGCCCCTTTTGACGTCAAATTCAGGGATATGATGATAGGCACAGTCAAGGCACTCATGGATTGCGGCTTCAGAGTGATATACGGCTTTACGGAAAGCGATGAGATATCCCTGCTGTTTCATCCCGATGAAAACACCTTCGGAAGAAAGGTGAGAAAGTATAACTCCACGCTCGCGGGCGTTGCAAGCGCAGCGTTTTCGCTTCAGCTCGGCATGTCCGCGGTTTTCGACTGCCGAATGGTCCCCCTGCCCTCTGTCGAAAGAGTACGGGATTACTTTTCATGGAGACAGGAGGACGCGCACAGAAACGCACTCAATTCCCACTGCTACTGGATGCTCCGCAAGGAGGGCTTATCCGTTCAAGATGCCACAAAACAACTCGAAGGCCGCTCCGTCGCCTTTAAAAACGAGCTGCTTTTCAGCCGCGGTATAAATTTCGATACTCTCCCCTCATGGCAGAAAAGAGGCGTCGGCGTATATTGGAATGACGTCCTAAAGGAAGGGTTCAACCCCGTCACCATGCAGGCGACTACCACATCAAGGCGCGCCCTGCACACAAAGCTCGAGCTCCCTCTGCGCGAAAACTATGCGGCATTTATATCCGGTTTTTTTAATGATGGGGAATGATCAATACACAAACTCCCCGAAATACCCCTCATAAAATTCGTCCGACTTTGCGTCGACCCTCTCCATAAGCGCGGCATACTCTTTCAGAGCATCCGCGTTTTTATCGTTATCCATGCGGTAAAAGTCGAGATATTCAAATACGGGGACCTCCCCGCCGTCTATCAGCATAGTGAGCTTTTTAACGCCCATCGTCCCCTCGTCATAAAGCCTGTTCGCGAACAACATCACCCCGTCCGCCTTTTCGCACTGCTTATATGAATCGTCGCTGTTCTGCCAATATATCGAAAACACATCCTCCCTGCCCATGGCGTTTAACGCGCGCGTCCCCAGCTCTATGTCATTTTCAAACATGTTATAAGTTCCGATAACGTCGGGAAATTGCTTTATCACTTCACACGCCGCGTCAAAGCGCGCCTCATCGCCCTCCTTATCCACGAACAATCCGCAGTTCGCCTGAATGACCTTCACCTCGTCAAGGTCATGTATCTCCCATTCTTTCATATTGTTCAGATATTCCTCGATAAAATTTGCGGTTTCGTCGAAATTGACCGTGAATCCGACAAGTATCGTCCCCTTTTTACCGTCCGCATGCTCCGCCAAAAGCTCTGCGGCGCAGACCGCAATGTCCTCATAACGCACGCTGTATTCAAAGTTCACTCCGTCCACAATGCCGAGCTTTGGGTCATCCTCCTTGAATATCTGAAAATGCGGTATGCCCACGTATACTCCCATCTCCTTTAATTCCAAACACAGCTCATCCGAGTTGTGGTCGCTGTTCCAGAGTATCATGCCCGCGCGCTTTCCCTCCACGCTCTTCGCCCAGTCGAGCGCGGCCTTAAACACGTTTAACTGTTCGTCATCCCTTGCCCCTATTATCACAAAATCCTCTATGCCCTGCGCCTCGCATTGCTCTATAAAACCGAGCTGCACCGGACGCAGCTCAGGCGCGTCTATATACGGCATACACAGCGCAAGCGCGATCTCCGGCTCCTGTTCAACCTCCTCGCTCGGCTCTATCACATATGTGCGCGCCGCGTCCTTAACGGAACACGCACTCAAAACTAAAATCATCAATGCCAAAATCACAAGTAAAAATCGTTTCATGATATGATCCTCCATGTTAAAAATCAAACGATGAAAATAATTGGTCGATAAAGTCCATTTTCAGCTATAAAACAGTTTTTGAAACTTGATGTAGGCTGTCAAAAAGGCCTGATTTTTCGTCATTTTTCGAGCGAGGTGAATGAGGCGTACTTAAAGTACGTCGATTGAACTGAGTCGCAATAGGATTCCCAAAAAGGTGCTAGCGTAAGCGAGCCTTTTTGGGATAGAGGAGCAGCAGCGTTATTAGTCTTTGCAGTCGCGTTCACGCGGCTGCATGACAATATCACTTGCTGCGACGAAGGCGGAAGGGCAGGTCTTTTTGGCAGTCTGGGTTATCCCCATTCGCTTATGTATTCTCCAATCCCCTGCGCCGTCAATCCGTCGCCCTGCGGCATTATCAAGCCCAAATTTGCCACTGTTTTGCCCGTCTCAAAGTCTACCCCCACGAGATGCGCGCCGTCGTCCATTTTCTCTACTTTCCATCTAAAATTCGATTTTTCCGACGGATAATACACACATTGATACTTCGGTTCGACATTCTTTCCGTATGCATTGAAAAAGTAGCGATATATCCCGCTTCCCCATCCTGTAAGCGTTAAGTATTCCTCCACTCCGTCCCCGTCGATATCCGCGAAAACGGGAGGGTAGTCCGACTGCATAAAGAGCTCCGCTTCATCTCCCTTTACCAAAAACGAATAGCCGTAATTGTTTTTGGTATATGCTTTAAAAGCCTGCATACCCAGCTTTTTAAACAGCTCGTCATCCTCAAGCTCGATCACCTCGACAATTTCGCTTTTTTCATTCTCCTCCAACGCCTCGTATATGCGCGGCCAAATGATCTGCGCCGCACGCCTCGCGCTCACCCGCCCGTCTGCACAGGGCGTCTTACAGCCCTTATCCCAGCTTATCGTAAAGAAATTATTCTTTGATCTCTTTCCCTCTTCTACAAAGGATTGATCCTCCAAATATATCAAATCATTTTCTTTTAAAAAGGCGCCCCACATTTCACCCTCACGAACAGCCCTCCAGCCCTGTTCCTTTAAGCTCTCGCAAAACTCGGCGTAATCTTCTTCATTTATCCCGCTCCACGCCACGTCGTCTACGTCATAATAGCCCTTTCCGTCATATTCCCCCACCTTCGGCGGCTTTACGGGAAAATACACGTCCTCCGTCCACTCGTAGAGTGTCGGCTCGGCTAAGACCATCTCGGTGTCATACGCGCCGAATATCTTAGAAAAGTCCATATCCGGCACAGCCTGCGTCGGCTGGGGCGTAGGTTCGGGCGTGGGCTGCGGTGCAGCCGTCTCGCTCGGCTCTATCACATACGTGCGCGCCGCATCCTTAACGGAACACGCGCTTACTGTTAAAATCATAAGTGCCAAAATCACAAGTAAAAGTCGCTTCATGATATATCCTCC
>CAKROK010000060.1 GCA_934373295.1 uncultured Christensenellaceae bacterium
TTTTGCAAAACAGCTTGCCGTGCGTCAGCGGCAGTATAATAATTTTCCCATGCGGCCACTCGGCTGGAAGTCGCCTAAGACTATCCTTTTTTCGTTCCGAAGCGTGTAACACATCATTGACAAACCTACAATTTTGCGCTGTTTTTACGACAAAAATACGCATATCAAAATGACGGGGAAAACGGCGATATTGACTAAAGCGGCGGGGTGGGTTAAACTTAATATAATGAAAAGAACGGTGAAAAGAGCATGGCGGAAATAGGCACGATAACGGTTTCAAGACTAAACGAATACATAAAGCACAAGCTGGATAACGACCTCATTTTAAAGGGAATAAGCGTATCGGGGGAGATATCGAATTGCAGGACGTACTCCTCCGGTCATATGTATTTCACATTAAAGGACAGCGGGTCGTCCCTGCGCTGTGTGATGTTTAAGGGCTACAGGCTCGCGCTCAATGAAAAGGTGAACGACGGCGACGCAGTGGCCGTGCGCGGGGATGTGAGCGTATACGTCCGCGACGGGGGATATCAGCTATACGCGACGTCAATAAAAAAACAGGGCGCGGGGGAGCTTTATGAGAGATATCTCGAGCTTAAAGCGCGGCTTGAGCTTGAAGGGCTGTTTTCCATCGAGAGGAAAAAGCCCCTGCCCAAATATCCGGAGGTCGTCGGGGTGATAACATCGGATTCGGGCGCGGTATATCACGACATAATGAACGTGAGCCAAAGGCGATTCCCCATGGCGCGAATACGCCTGTTTCCCTCGAGAGTACAGGGAGAGGGCGCGGACGACGAGCTGATAGATGCGCTCAAGCTGATGGACAAAAGCGGCTGTGACGTGGCGATAATAGGCAGGGGCGGCGGCTCGATAGAGGACCTTTGGCAGTTCAACAGCGAAAAACTCGCGCGGGCGATATGCGAAATAAACACGCCAATAATATCGGCGGTGGGACACGAGACGGACTACACGATATGCGACTTTGTATGCGACATGCGCGCGCCCACGCCCTCGGCCGCGGCGGAGCTTGCGCTCCCAGATGTGAGGGAGGTGCGCATGGATATTTCGCGGCTTCAGGACGATATGATAACGGCGATAATGGGGGATATTTTGCAAAAGCGATCGGAGCTTCAAAACATGCGTCTGATATTAAGACAGGGGCTTTCATCGGGCACACGGCGAACAACGGCAAGATTAACGGAGCTAAACGCGCAAATACGGGCAAATATGCGCCTGCTCATGCAGAAAAAGCGCGCACAGCTTCAAAGGTGCTCGGGAATGATAGAGGCAAACAACCCCATAGCCCTCATGAACAGGGGATATGCGGCGGTGATGAGTGAAAATAAGAGGATAAAAAGCGCGGCAGAGACGGAGATAGGCGCAAAGATAGACGTTATCTTTGCCGATGGAGAGCTAAACGCGCAGGTCACGGGAGGAAAGGTTTATGAAAAAGGACAGCTTTGAGCAGAAGATGGCGGAGCTTGAGCAGATAGCGCAAAAGCTGGAGGACGCGCAGACGGACATCGACGAGGCTATAGAGATGTTCACGCGCGCGGCACAGCTCATACGCGAGCTGAACGGCCGCCTTGACGATGCGGAAAAACGGGTAAACGACGTAATAACGGGGGAGGACGAGAAATGAGAAACGACGTTATAGGAATAGGCGAGGTATTGATAGACTTTTCGCCGATAGGCACGGGACGGGCGGGAAACCCGGCGTATGAGATGAACCCGGGCGGCGCGCCCGCGAACATGCTCGCGGCGTACTGCGCACTGGGCGGAAGCGCGGCGTTCATAGGCGCTGTGGGCGCGGATCTCTTCGCGGACTTTTTGAGAAAGAAGCTGACGGAATGCGGGATCGACATTAGCGGACTTTCGACGATAAAGGGGGCGCACACGACGCTGGCGTATGTCGCATTAGACGAGCAGAGACAGCCCAGCTATCACTTCATGCGCGAAAACGGCGCGGACGGCAAGCTGACCCGCGATATGATAGACCTAAAAATGATAGACGAGGCGATGGCGCTGCATTTCGGCGGGGTGTCCCTTTCTATAGAGACGTCGAGGGACGCGGTGCTGTATGCGGCAAGATACGCAAAGGACGCGGGAAAGACGGTCACTTTTGACGCGAACTACCGCGAGATGCTCTGGAACAGCGTTGACGAGGCGAGAAGGTTTATAAACGAGGGGATCGCGCTCGCGGACATAGTGAAATTATCGAGAGAAGAGGCGGAGCTGGTCACGGGATGCGCCTCACCCGAAAGGGCGGCGGAGCAGATATTTGCGACGGGAAAGCGCGCGGTGTTTGTCACGCTGGGCGCACAGGGCGTATACTTCATGACGGCGCAGGAGCGCGGAACGGTAGAATCGTATGACGTAAAAGCGGTGGACACGACGGGCTGCGGCGATGCATTCATGGGGGCGGTATTATTTCAACTGTTGAACGAGCCGGCGAAGATGATGCACGAGGTAGTGAGGTATGCGAATGCGGTATCGGCGCTCTGCGCGACGAAATACGGCGCAATGCCCGCGATGCCCACACAGCAGGAGGTAACGGATTTCCTCATGGGCGACGATGCGCTGTAGTATATGCCCCAGGGCGTGCGGCGCGGACAGGAGCGGCAAAATGGGCTTTTGCAGATGTCCGCAGGAGCCTGTCGTTGCGCGCGCGGCGTTGCATTTTTGGGAAGAGCCCTGCATAAGCGGGAAAAACGGCTCGGGCGCGATATTCTTTTGCGGCTGCTCTTTGAGGTGCGTATTTTGTCAAAACAGCGATATTTCGCGGGATGCGTCAAGCGGAAAGCGCATTTCGACGGGCGAGCTTGCGCTGATAATGAAGAGACTCGAGGAGCAGGGAGCGCACAACATAAATTTCGTAAACCCGACGCACTATGCAGATGCGATAATATCCACCTGTAAGATATATCGCCCAAAAATACCGATAGTCTACAACAGCGGCGGGTACGACAGTGTGGAAACGCTAAAAAAGCTGGAGGGCATAGTCGACATATACCTGCCCGACTACAAATACGCCGATAACGCGCTCGCAAAGCGGTTTTCGGGCGCGGATGACCTGCCCGAGATAACGCACAAGGCGATAGCGGAGATGATTAGGCAGACGGGGCCTGCGCAATACGACGAAAACGGGATGATGACGAGGGGCGCGCTCATACGCCACCTCATTTTACCCGGACACGTCATGAACAGCATTGCCGTTTTAAAGAGGATAGGGCAGTTAGAAAGCACGCCCGTGAGCATAATGGCGCAGTATACGCCAAAAAACGACCTTTCGGAATTTCCCGAGCTTCAAAGAAAGCTCACACAGGAGGAGCTTGACAGGGTGACGAGGTTTGTTGAAAGGCACGGCATAGAGGGGTATATCCAGTCGCTGGAAAGCGCGGGGGAAGGGTATATACCGGCGTTCGATGGGACTGGTGTTAGTTAAATTATCTGAAATTATGCAAATTAGCCTGTATTTTAGGTTGATTTATCTGAAATATATGCAAAAGGGCTTTGATATGATAAAATTATGGCGACAGGTAAGTGAAGATGGAGACAGGAATTGAGATAACCGCGCTGCACAACTGTGCGCTCGTCTTGAGCGCGGGCGGCGGCTCGATAATGATAGACGCGCTTTCGCACGGCACGGAGGTATTCGAGGGAATATCCAAGGAGGACTTTAGCCGGGCGATGGAGGGCGAAGCGCCCTTTTTGAACGTCAAGGCGGCGCTTTACACGCATATTCACCCCGACCATTTTGACCGCGGGTTAAATGAACGATATGCGCAGAAATTCGGAATACCAATGTTCATACCGGACAGGGATCTGGGCAGCGGCGGGCGCTTTGATATCGGCGGGTTTGAGGTAAAATACCACAAGATAAGGCATTCGGGCGCGGAGTATGCGGACGTTTTGCAGTATGTGTTTCTCATAAGCGCATGCGGAAAAACCGTATACATAGGAGGAGATGCGGATTTCAACAGCGAGGAGCATTTCGCATTTTTAAACGGCATAAAGCCGGATGCGGCGTTTCTAAATGCGCTGTATCTATCCGCGCAGCAACCCATAATCGAAAAAATAGGCGCGAGGATGACATACATATACCACATACCAGCGAAGCCGGACGCGGCGGGCATAAGGCGGCTGGCGCAGGAGTCATATAAGAATCACGAGGAACTTTGGGATAAATGCACCTTGATAGGCGCACATCCCATAAAAATAAAAGTAAACTGAAAAACGACGGAGGTAAAATTATAATGGGAAAATCGATAGCGATTGTACAGACGAGCGCGGTATCTTCCGCGGAGCTCAAGGCGCTTTGCACGGAGCTCATGCCCGATGTGAAGGTTTATCAGATAATCGACGACAGCCTCATCCCCGAGGTCAACGCGAACTGCGGCCCCACGACGGCGGTCAAGAGGAGAATGTTTAACTACTACATGCAGGCGCAGTCTCTGGGCGTGGATGCGATATTAAACCAGTGCTCATCCGTGGGCGAGGTGGCGGATCTCATAAAGCCGTTTGTGGACGTCCCTGTAGTAAAGATCGACGAGGCTATGGCGAGAAAGGCCGTCTCCATGGGTAAAAAGATAGCTATGATAGCGACGGTGCAGTCGACCGTCGGCCCGTCCTCCCGTCTCATTGAGGCGATGGCGAAGGAAGCGGGCAAGGAGATCGAGCTGGATATACACGTCGTAAAGGACGCGATGATGATACTCATCGAAAAGGGCGACGTCGAGACGCACAACAAGATGGTTATAGGCGAGGTCGAAAAGGCGGCAAAGGATAACGACGTGATAGTTTTGGCGCAGGGCTCGATGACCGTACTTCTGCCCTACCTCGGACACATCGAAAAGCCCGTTTTATCCAGCCCCAGGCTTGGCGTGGAATACTTAAAGCAGGTAATAGGGGAGTAATATGAACGAGACGGTCTTAAACGCAGGCATTTTAAAGGAGCTTTCGCAGACAAACGCGCAAACGCATTTTGAGGGAATACCCGCGAAGATAGTCGTTTTGGACGACGACCCGACGGGCGTACAGACGGTGAACGGTGTAAACGTATACACCGACTGGACGGAGCAGAGCATTTTGGAGGGGTTTAAAGAGAACTCGCGGATGTTCTATATCCTCACAAATTCGCGCAGCTTTACCGCGAAGCACACCAAAGAGGTGCATGAACAGATAGGCAGGAGAGTTTGCGAGGCGGCTCAAAAGACGGGCAAGGATTTCCTCATAATATCGAGGGGGGACTCCACCCTGCGCGGGCACTATCCGCTGGAGACGCAGATATTGAAGGAGACCGTCGAAAAATACTCGAATAAGCGCATTTCGGGGGAGATAATCTGTCCATTCTTCCCCGAGGGCGGAAGATATACTATAGGAAACGTCCATTACGTAAAGGATGGGGGCAAGCTCTATCCCGCGGGGCAGACGGAATTCGCTAAAGACAAGACGTTTGGTTATGTTAGCTCACACCTCGGGGAATACTGCGAGGAAAAGACGGGCGGTGCGTATAGGACGGACAAGATGATCTATATCCCGCTTGACATGCTGAAGGCGGGGGATGCCGACGGCGTGGAGAGCCTGCTAATGGGCGCGCAGGACTTTAACAAGGTGATAGTGAACGCGGTTTGCTATAAGGACATCGAGGTCTTTGCACAAGGGCTTAAACAGGCGATGAATCGGGGAAGAAACTTCATGCTGCGCACGGCGGCCGCCCTGCCCAAGGTGCTGGGAAAGGTGGAGGACATCCCGCTTTTGACCAGAAAGGACATGGTGGGCGAAAACACGCAAAACGGCGGAGTTATAATAGTCGGCTCGCACGTCAAAAAGACGACGAATCAGCTTGAATTGATGAGAAAATCCCTCCCGATGATAGATTTTATAGAGTTTGATGCATCGCTCGTGAAGGTGTTTGGCGGGCTGGAGACGGAGGCCAACCGCATAACTGAACGAGTTTGTGCGGACATACGCAGGGGCGTGACGGCGGCAGTGTATACGTCGAGAAAGGTCCTCGACTTTGGCGGCGACAAGGAGGGGGCGCTCATGGCGAGCGTGAAGATATCGGACGCGCTTACGTCGATTGTGAGCAAGCTGACGGTACAGCCCTCGTTTATAGTCGCAAAGGGCGGCATAACCTCGAGCGACGTGGGCACAAAGGGACTGGGCGTAAAAAAGGCGAACGTATTAGGGCAAAGCGCGCCCGGGATACCCGTTTGGCAGACGGGTCAAGAGAGCAAGTTCCCCGGACTTCCGTATGTCATCTTCCCCGGAAACGTGGGCGAGGTGACTACGTTGAGGGACGTGGTCGCGACGCTTATGGGAGTTGAATTGTAAAAAAACAAGATGCATCTCGAAACGAGGTGCATTTTTAGTGAAATTTTCTTGACAAGGCGGGCAGGAGCATATAAAATAAGTATAAAGTACAGAAAAGGGGTTTGTTATGGAACACCTTAGAAGAAACAACGACTATCGATATTATTATCCTTATTTTCAAGTGAATAAATAAGGATGATTTCTGTACAAAAAATGTGACACATCTATATTGAAGTTTTATGTTTACCGTGCGGGGGTCTCGCAGGGTATTTTTTTATAAATTTTAAGGCAGAGAGGTAGTAAAAATGGCATTGAAATTCATTATTTTAGCGGTGTTCTTCGCCGCGATGGTGGCGGTGGGCGTCGTTTGCAGAAAGCGCGCGACGGACGTCAACAGCTTCGTGCTGGGCGGGCGCAGCGTGGGCTCATGGCTGACAGCGTTCGCATATGGAACATCGTATTTTTCCGCAGTGATATTCGTGGGATATGCGGGACAGTTCGGGTGGAAATACGGCATATCCTCGACGTGGATAGGCTTGGGCAATGCCTTTTTGGGCTCGCTGCTCGCGTGGGTCGTATTAGGCAGGCGCACGCGCTCCATGACAAAGCATCTTTCGACGGCGACAATGCCCGAATTCTTTGAAAAGAGATTCGGCTCGCCCGCGCTCAAAATAGCGGCGTCTGCGATAATATTCGTGTTCCTGATACCGTACACAGCGTCGCTCTATAACGGTTTATCGAGACTTTTCAGCATGGCGTTTGGTATAGACTATGCGTGGTGCGTGATAGCGATGGCGATACTCACGGGGGCATACGTCATCCTCGGCGGATATTTCGCCACGGCGGTGAACGACTTTATTCAGGGAATAATAATGATTTTCGGCATAATAGCCGTGGTTATCGCGGTCATAAACGGAAACGGCGGCTTCGCGCAGGCGCTTTCGGCATTATCGCAGATACCCGCGAAGACGAACGAGGGCTTGCAGGGCGCGTTTACGTCCTTCTTCGGGCCGCAGCCGCTTTACCTATTGGGCGTGGTGCTGCTGACGTCGCTCGGAACATGGGGACTTCCGCAGATGGTCGGAAAGTTCTACGCGATCAAAAACGACGCTGCGATAAGAAAGGGGACGATAATCTCCACGGTATTTGCGATAATCGTCGCGGGCGGATGCTACTTCTTAGGCGGCTTCGGCAGACTGTACGGCGACGTGATAGAATATGCCGCGAACGGCGCGCCCGTTTACGACAGCATCATTCCGAGTATGCTCTCCGGACTGCCCGATATACTCGTGGGAGTGGTGGTAATACTCGTGCTTTCGGCGTCCATGTCCACGCTATCCTCGCTCGTTTTGACCTCCGGCTCGACGCTGACGCTGGATGTGATAGTACCCGCGCGCAGGAAAAAGCCCATGACGGAAAAGAGCCAGCTTTTGTGCATACGTCTGCTGATAGTGTTCTTCATCGCGGTATCGTCAGTGATCGCGATAGTACAGACCAAGAGCACAGTCACGTTTATAGCGCAGCTCATGGGAATATCATGGGGCGCGCTCGCGGGAGCGTTCCTTGCGCCCTTTCTCTATGGATTATACTGGAGGAGGACGTCGAAATACTCCGTATGGGCGTGCTTTATCGCGGGCATTGCGATAATGTGCGTTAATATGTACTGTGCGTTTACGGGAAATGTGTTTATAAACGACTTCTTCTCATCGCCCATAAACGCAGGCGTACTGGCGATGGTCGCGGGGCTTGTGCTTACGCCAATAGTCAGCTTGTTCACGAAATCACCTGATAAGGGTAAGGTGAACGAGATATTCTCCTGTTTTAAGGATGATGAAAAGGAATAAGACGATATAATAAAAACACCGAGAGGGGCTTTTAGGCGCATCTCGGTGTTTTTTTGCAGAAAAATCCCCCTTCTTAATGAAAAGAGGGGGATTTTGAATTGCATATAAGCGGGAATTACTTCTTCTCAAGCACTGCCGCGTGAGCCGCCGCGAGTCTCGCAATCGGAACTCTGTAGGGAGAGCAGGAAACGTAATTTAAGCCGATGTTGTGGCAGAAGATGACGGAGGACGGATCGCCGCCGTGCTCGCCGCAGATACCGAGCTTGATGTCCGGTCTGGTCTGTCTGCCCAGCTCAGCTGCCATCTTGACGAGCTTGCCTACGCCGACCTGGTCGAGCTTCTTGAAGGGATCAGCCTCATAAATCTTCTTGTCATAGTAAGCGTCTAAGAACTTACCTGCATCATCTCTGGAGAAGCCGAAGGTCATCTGAGTGAGGTCGTTCGTACCGAAAGAGAAGAACTCAGCCTCCTTAGCGATCTCGTCAGCGGTGAGAGCCGCTCTGGGGATCTCAATCATCGTGCCGACCTTATAATCAAGCGTTACGCCCTTTTCTTCCATGACCTTCTTAGCCGTGGAAACGACGACGTCCTTGACGTACTTTAACTCCTTGACCTCGCCGACGAGGGGGATCATGATCTCGGGAACGATATCATAGCCGCACTCGTTCTTGACGTTGATAGCAGCCTCGATGACCGCTCTGGTCTGCATCTCTGCGATTTCGGGATAAGTAACCGCAAGACGGCAGCCGCGGTGACCCATCATGGGGTTGAACTCGTGCAGAGAGCCGATGGTAGCGGTGAGCTCGTCAACGGGGAGGTTCATCTCCTTAGCGAGAGCAGCGATGTCGTCGGGGTTGGTGGGAACGAACTCGTGAAGCGGCGGATCTAAGAACCTGACCGTCATGGGAAGGCCCTTTAACTCCTTATACATAGCCTCGAAATCGCCTCTCTGCATGGGGAGGATCTTCGCGAGAGCCTTTTCTCTCTGCTCAACAGTCTTAGCGACGATCATTTCGCGAACTGCCATGATTCTATCTTCAGCGAAGAACATGTGCTCGGTCCTGCAAAGGCCGATGCCCTCTGCGCCAAACTCAACAGCCGTCTTGGTGTCGGCGGGAGTATCGGCGTTGGTTCTTACGTGGAGCTTTCTGATCTCATCAGCCCAGCCCATAACGGTAGCGAAATCGCCCGTGAGCTGCGCGGGAGTGGAGGGGATTATCTCTGCATAGACGAGACCGGTGGAGCCGTCGAGAGAGATATCGTCGCCTTCCTTGAGGACAGCGCCGGAGGGAAGGGTAACGGTCTTGGAGGCTTCGTCGATCTTGACTTCGCCGCAGCCCGCAACACAGCAGGTGCCCATGCCTCTTGCGACGACAGCCGCGTGAGAGGTCATGCCGCCGAACTGGGTCAAAATACCCTCGGAAGCGTGCATACCCTCGATATCCTCGGGAGAAGTCTCCTTACGGACGAGGATGACCTTTTCAACGCCCTTTTCAACAGCGTCTAAAACTGCGTCAGCGGTGAAGTAAACCTTACCGGAAGCAGCGCCGGGGGATGCGGCAAGACCCTTAGCGACGGGCTTAGCAGCCTTTAACGCCTTGGCGTCGAACTGAGGATGGAGCAGGGAATCGAGCTGGGAGGGACCGACCTTTAAGATGGCCTCTTCCTTGGTCAAAAGACCCTCGGAGACGAGATCAACGGCGATCTTTAAAGCAGCCTGAGCCGTTCTCTTGCCGTTTCTGGTCTGGAGCATGAAGAGCTTGCCGCCCTCGATGGTGTACTCCATGTCCTGCATATCCTTATAATGCTGTTCAAGCGTATTTGCGATATTAACAAACTGATCGTATACGTCGGGAAGATCCTCTTTGAGCTGAGAGATCTTGTTGGGGGTTCTGATACCCGCGACGACGTCCTCGCCCTGTGCGTTCATGAGGTACTCGCCGTAGAGTCTCTTTTCGCCGGTGGAGGGGTCTCTCGTGAATGCAACGCCCGTGCCGCAGTCATCGCCCATGTTGCCGAATACCATCTGCTGAACGTTAACAGCGGTGCCCCAGGAGTAGGGGATGTCGTTCATGCGGCGGTATACGTTCGCTCTGGGGTTGTCCCAGGAGCGGAAAACAGCCTTGACAGCTTCCATGAGCTGATCCTTGGCATCCTGCGGGAAGTCATAGCCGAGCTCATTTTTGAAGATGTTCTTATACTCAGCGACAACGTCCTTTAAGGACTCAGCGGTGAGGTCCTTATCGAGCTCAACGCCCTGCTTCTTCTTAGCGGCGGAGAGCACTTTTTCAAACTTTTCCTTATCAACGCCCATAGCGACATCCGAGAACATCTGGATGAATCTTCTGTAGCTGTCATAAGCGAATCTCGGGTTGTTGGTCTTTTTAGCGACAGCTTCAACAGCGACGTCGTTAAGACCGAGGTTAAGGATGGTATCCATCATGCCGGGCATGGACTCCCTTGCGCCGGAACGAACGGAAACGAGCAGCGGATTTTCATTATCGCCGAACTTCTTGCCGGTGACCTTTTCGGTCTCGGCAACAGCGGCATATATCTGATCAACGATCTCGGAGTTGATCTCTCTGCCGTCCTCATAATACTGCGTGCAGGCTTCGGTGGTGATGGTGAAGCCCTGGGGAACGGGCAGGCCGATCCTGGTCATTTCAGCAAGGTTAGCGCCCTTGCCGCCAAGAAGGTTACGCATAGTGGCGTCGCCCTCTTTAAAGAGATAAACAAACTTTTTGCTCATCAGCAATTCCTCCTAAAATAATATTACCAGTTAAGACTTTAAATGCCCTTTGAAAGGGCATGATTAAACAAGATCGGATCAAACTGCCGAAATCATCCTGCCGCCAGCGTTTCAATGAACATGAAAAGCAAGACAGAATGGTTCCGTCAGCCCAATCGTTATTGAAGTTTATTAAAACCTCATAAACCCAGTCCTTTGCTATTATATACTATAATGTCTGTTTTTACAAGGAAGAATTGCGCGGTCAAACGCTAAAATGGGGTTTTACGGGGCGATTTTTATAATACAATTTCAAATACGAAGCATTAAGAATTTTCATATATGGTGCATATTGTTTCATGATGTCTTTATGCCGAAAACGAGCATGAGCGTCATCATGATGAGAATGCTGAGTACGAATGAGCAGCTGCCCGCAAAGCCGGAGATATCGCTCTTTGCGCCGCATTTTTCGGTAAAAGCGGGGGCGACGGACGTCATGGGCGCGAAAACTATGACGGCGAGCGCACACCTCAGCTCGTGGTCAAAGGGGAGAAGATAGTAGCAGCCGGCGGAGAGCAGCGCCGCGAAGGCATATCTCACCGCGAGGATGAGTATGGCGGGCTTTAAAAAGCTGCGCTTGGGCTGAAAATCCAGCAGCAGGCCTATCAAAAACATGGCTACAAAGCCGTTCGCATTGCCCGCGACGGTAAAGAAGCTGACGAGAGATGCGGGCAGCTTCAGGCCCAAAATCGTCAGCAAAAACATGAATAGATACGTATCGAACGCGACGGAGGAGAACAGGTTTTTGAAGAAATAGCCCGCAGACACCTTTCCGCCGCAATAGCTCTTTGAAAAGGAATATATGCCGCCCGTACACATTATGGCGTTTCCGGCGTCGAACATACACACGGCGGTCACCGCGGAGGGCGAGAAAAAGCTCTGTATAAAGGGCATGGAAAATGCGCCGATATTAAAGCCGGACATGTTTATCATATAGAGCGCGGCGGTGGTTTTATCCTTTCTGATGGCGAAGAGACGACCGACGACGGTCATCACGATATTTGCCAAAAAGCCGAGCAGGGGCAGTATCTCAAGCCCGTTCACGCCGCCGCCCAGCGAAAATGCGGATATCACGGCGCAGGGGAGGGTTATATACAAAAGCAGCTTCATGAAGATGTCGCTGTCCTCGCGCTTTAACACGCCCTTTAGCTTGAGAGTATAGGATACAGCGATTATGGCGATGTATCCCGCAGATTTAAAAATTATCTCGTCCATTTATAATCCCTCCGATCGACCTCGACCATTCTACACCAAAAACGTCGGATAATCAAGAAAAATGCAAAATAACAAAACCGAATGAATAAAATCATTCGGTTCTGTCAAACGGATCGCTCCGTAATCAGCGATGCTAAAGTAAAGACGAAGCTCAGTGTCTTCTCTTTCTTGCTGCCTCAGCCTTCTTCTTTCTCTTGACGCTGGGCTTTTCATAGTGCTCGCGCTTTCTGATCTCAGCCATAACGCCCGCACGAGCGCACTTTCTCTTAAATCTTCTGAGAGCAGACTCTAAAGACTCGTTTTCTCCAACGCGAATTTCAGACATTGTTATCCCTCCCTCCATTTTGGGGTTAAAATGGATCTACCATTGCCGCAAAAAACACAGCACATTCATTATATGACACAAGGAGCTCAAAGTCAATAAGAAAATGAGCTCCTTGCTAAAAATAATGTTTTTTAAATTATTTCATCGTGGGGAGAATGCCCTCGACGTCGTTATGCGGTCTGGGGATCACGTGTACGCCATAGAGGTCGCCCACTCTCTTAGCGGCAGCCGCGCCTGCTTCAACAGCAGCCTTAACAGCGCCGACATCGCCCCTTACCATAACGGTAACGAGACCGGAACCGATCTTCTCCTTGCCGATGAGGTGTACATTAGCAGCCTTAACCATAGCATCCGCAGCTTCGATAGAGCCGATGAGACCCTTTGTTT
>CAKROK010000061.1 GCA_934373295.1 uncultured Christensenellaceae bacterium
TCCTTCCACTGCTCGTCTGCGGCTAATTTTTCGGCGATAACGGGGCATATTTCCTCAAAGGCGTGGGTGTAATGCTCGTTTACGCTCATCCACAAAAATTCTATCCGCTGTTCGTCGGCTATCACGTCCGCTATGCAGTTCATTAGGCATAACACGATGCTTTCATAGTCGGCAAAGCCGGACAGCATACCCAGCGCGGGCTGGAGGACAAGGCTGCTCTCAAAGACGGTGACGAACTCGCTAATGATCACCTCCGCAGGGCGCTGCTCCAGCTTATAGAGCAGCAGGAAGTATATGTGCCACTTGTAGTTGACGTTTAACATGGAGCGTATCGTAGCGACCATTTTGCGCGAAAAATCGTCATTTGCGGGTATTTCATCCAGCTCGATCTGATCGTCTAAGCGCGTGTCCTCACTGCGTATCTTGTTGAGGGTGTCTATGATGGAAAGCATCATGCGCCCGCAGCCGTCTATGTCGTTCGCGTCGTTTTGCTCTAAGATATAGCGCACGACCGTGTCGCAGCTCTCCTTAAAATCTATCGCAAAGCCCAGCTGTTCCTTCATCAGCTCGGAAAATGCGTCGTAGACCGTCTTTGATATAAATCTCTCCATCGCAAAGATGGTGTTTTCACCCCTGTTTTCCTCCTCATCGCGCCTGAAACGCTTATAGAGTACATAAAGCTGAGAGTCTATCATCGTAAGACTCTTTTTTATGGACGTCATGAGGTCGGTTATGAGGTTGTCCGCGAGTAGGTATGAGTTGTTTTTGTATATTATCTTATGCTCGACCTCGCCCCAGAAGGAGTTGACCAGCGCCTTTATCTGAAGCTCAAAGCGCACAGGGTCACCGCCCAGCTCGTATCTTCCGTCGATTTTGTATATGTCGAAGCCGTTTTTCTGCTTTTGCGGCTGATTTGACGCGAGATTTAATTTTATCTGCGGCATACCGGGGGAGGCAAAGTATACGCCGTCCGTCGTCTCCGTGAAAAGCTTGAGCAGGAGGTTGTAGACATACGGCTCGTCGTCGATAAATTTGCACTCTATGCGCAGACCTATGAGATCGGAAAAATTGGCAAGAACGCGCTCGCCACTGCGGTATTGAGAAATATAGCTATTCCTAAGCAGCTTTTCCTTTATACTGTCCACTGTCTTCAGACGATATATTATATTAAATGTATATTTGCTCTTATCAAAGACATGCTTTTCAAAATAGCTTTGAATCTCGTCGGCAATGAGCTTATACACGTCGCGTTTGCTTTCGTAAACTTCGATTATTTCATCAACATATTGAAATATTTCGAGATTCATGGGCGGTGCTCCTTTTTTTCTACTACTATATTATATATTTTACTGTAAAAACCCTCGCGTAAATAGCGGTTGAACGTATCGCGAGGGAATTTTTTATGAAAAATCGGCCTTTTTATGTGAAAATCTATCCGAGCGTTTTAAACTCCCATATGGGCCATATCACGCAGACCGCATGGCCGACGATGTCCTCCTTGGGGATGGGGCCTATCATGTGGCTGTCTAAAGAGTCGTTCCGGTTGTCACCCAGCACGAAATAATTTTCCTCGGGTACGGTGTAGCTCTCAAAGGTGTATTTCATCTCATCGTCGAGGGTGTAGTCCTCCTTGACGGCCTCGCCGTTTCTGTAGAGGACGCCCTCGCGCACCTCGATGGTGTCTCCCGCAAGGCCGACCACGCGCTTCACATAGGCGGTGTCGCCCTTTCCGGGGTATTTTACTATGAGGATATCGCCGTGCTTTATGCCGTCGTCCGAGAGCTTGGAGAGCTTTTCCACAAATAAGCGCTCATCCGTAGTGAGGGTGGGCAGCATCGAATCGCCGTCCACGCGCACAAACTCAAAGACAAATGTACGCAGGGTCATGGCTATTACGAACGCGAGCACGAGGCAGAGTATCCAGCTCAAAGCCTCCTTTGCGGCGTTCTTCTTTTCAGGGGCTTTCGCCTGATTATTTTCATTATTGTCATTATTGTCATTCGGAGTCTGCTCGATGTTTTCGCTGTTTATATCCGTGTTCATTGTTCCTTGCTTTTTACCTTTCTTACGCGCTTTTTGAAGTCCTCGTATGAGAACATGACGACCCTGCCGCAGCCTAAGCACTTGAGCTTATAGTCAGCTCCCGTGCGCAGTATTTCCCATTCAAAGCTCCCGCAGGGGTGTTTCTTTTTTACTGTGACAATGTCTCCTACATTATACATAAGTGCATCATTCCTTTATGACGGCTGCCTGAGAAACGCTGGGCAGCTTTATGCCGTTTTTCTTAAATTCGCGCAAATACTCCGCGCGCAGCTCTCTTTCGGCGCGCCACTGCTCGAGCGGCTTAAGCCGTATGCATATGCGTAGGCGCTGATACATCGAGTTCATCTCGACCGCACCGGCAAAAGTGGGTTCGCTCACTATGAAGTCGTGTTCATTAGCGTATCTTTTCGCCGTCTCCAGCATTATTCTGCCCGCCTTTGCGGTATCTTCATCGATAGAAACGTCCATCTCGGAATAAAGCTCATAGCAATCACGGGTATAGTTCACTACTGCGCCTATCTTGCCGTTGGGGATAGTGACGATCTCGTTATTGGCGAGTCTCAGGCGGGATGTGCGCAGGGATATTGACTGGACTGTTCCCGTAAAATCGCCTATTTTTACATAATCGCCCACGGCGAATTCGTCGTCTATCAATATGAAGAAGCCGTTTACCGTATCGCCTATCAAGGACTGTGCGCCCAAGCCTATCGCCAGGCCGCCTATTCCCGCGGTGGTGAGCAGGGAGGTGACGGTCGTGCCTAAGCCGAGGGCGGAGAGTATCGCGGTGACCTCTAAAAACAGTATAAGGTATTTGCAGGTGTTCTGTAAAAGGCTGCTCAGGGTGTCCTGCTTTTTGCTCGTAAGCGAGTCGGGCGACTTTTGCGCGCGCAGACGAACGGCCTTTTTGATTATTCCCGTCACTATGAGGCGTAATAGCCTCGCCGCGATGATTATGAGCACTATCTGCACGACGGCAGTTATTATGTCATCGCTGTTATTTTTAAGGTCGCTCCACGCCTTGACGACAGCGGACCATAGCGAATTAAAAATGTTCATATATCCAACCTTCTCCATATACTAATATTATACACTTATTTCGCGCAAAAGCAAATCCAAAAAGCATTTGCTTTTATCGCGACAAAAGGTTATAATACAATATGTGGAACTGCGTAAGGCCACGCAATAGGCGGATATCCGCCATAAAAGGAGAACATTAATGTCTGAAAAGTTCGTGATAAACGGAGGAAAAGCGCTTTGCGGAACTGTCGAGATAAGCGGCGCTAAAAATGCCGCGGTGGCGATATTGCCCGCGACGGTGCTTGCCGAAGGGATTTGCGTAATTGAAAATTTACCGAGGATAGCCGACGTCTTTATAGTTTTAAAGATACTCAAAAACCTGGGCGCGGATGTAAAGCTCGAGGGCGGGACGGCCACCATCGACACGACGCACTTAAACGGGCATACCGTCGATAAGGAGCTCGCCGAGCGCATGAGGGCGTCATATTACTTCTTAGGCGCGCTTTTGGGAAGATGCGGCGAGGCGGAGGTCGCCATGCCGGGCGGCTGCGTGATAGGTCAGCGTCCGATAGACCTGCATAAAAAGGGCCTGCGTGCATTGGGCGCGCATATCGATACGGATTTCGGAAAGATGACGGGGCATTGTGAGGAGCTCGTCGGAAAGGACATTTATTTAGATCAGGTTTCCGTCGGCGCGACCATCAACATAATGCTTGCGGCGGTCAAGGCAAAGGGCAACACGACCATCGTAAACGCGGCGAAGGAGCCGCACGTCGTGGACGTGGCAAACTTCTTAAACTGCATGGGCGCGAAGATAAAGGGCGCGGGTACGGATATCATAAAGATAAGGGGCGTCGAAAAGCTGCACGGATGCAGCTACGGCGTGATCCCCGATCAGATAGAGACGGGCACAATAATGATAGCCGCCGCCGCGACAAAGGGCGATGTCACCGTACAAAACGTCATCCCCACGCACATGGAGGCGCTTTCTCAAAAGCTCATGGAGATGGGCGTGACCGTCGTGGAGGGGGACGACTACATAAGGGTAAAGAGCAACGGCCGCCCGCGCGCGGTCAACATAAAGACGCTGCCCTATCCCGGCTTTCCTACCGATCTTCAGCAGCCCATGACCGTGCTTTTATCCACGGCGAACGGCACGAGCGTAATAGTCGAAAATATATTCGAGGCGCGCTTTAAACATATAGATGAGATAAGGCGCATGGGCGCAAAGGTCACCATCGACGACAGGATAGCCGTCGTAAAGGGCGTTGAGCGTCTTACGGGCGCATCCGTAAAGGCGACGGATCTGAGGGCGGGCGCGGCGCTTGTCATAGCGGGACTTATGGCAGAGGGTACGACGGACATAACTAATATAAAATACATCGAGAGAGGATATGACCACATCGATGAAAAGCTCATAAGCCTGGGCGCGGATATAAAGCGCGTGAAGGAAGAGCCTAAAGAGGACGTCGACTTTGAAAATGAATTCAACAGATAAAAGATAAAATACTTTTGGAGGTATTTAAATGAACATGACTTATGAGATAAAGGTTGCGGGTCTGACGAGACAACTCCCTGTCTTTCAGCTTTCCGACGAGCTTGCTATCGCCGCATTTGTGATATTCGGCGACGTCGAGCTGACATGTGAGTGCGCAAAGGAGCTCATTAAAAAGGCGCCGGAGCACGACATCATGATAACCGCAGAGGCCAAGAGCATCCCGCTTATCCATGAAATGGCTAGGCAGATGGGCGTAAACCAGTACATCATCGCGCGCAAGGGCGTAAAGGTTTACATGAAGAACCCCGTAAAGGTCGAGGTCCACTCCATCACCACCCAGAAAAAGCAGGAGCTTTACATCGATGAGCACGATAAGCAGCTCATGAACGGCAAGCGCGTCCTCATAATTGACGACGTCATCTCCACGGGCGAATCTCTGCGCGCGGTGGAAAAGCTGGTCAAGCTCGCGGGCGGAAATATCGTAGGCAGAATGGCAATACTCGCCGAGGGCGACGCGAAGCTGCGCGACGACATACAGTACCTCGAGGAGCTTCCGCTGTTGAACGCCGACGGCACACCGAAGGAATAATAAAAGACACTTTCAAACGCCCCCGTTATCGAACAGACGATATCGGGGGTATTATTATAAAGTTTACTATTTCGTTACCTTTAAAATTAAAAAAATAATTGTTTGCTTACGAATAAAATGTTATAATCAATTAAACATGTTTTACGGAGAAGCATATGCAGCTTAGAGACAGAATAAAGGGCAGCATTTTCGCCGGCGCGGCGGGGGACGCCCTGGGATATGAGGTCGAGTTTTTGCGGCTGGGTGAAATAAAGAAAAGATTCGGACAAGGCGGGATAACCCGTTTTTCGAGTACACCCGCGAAGATTTCCGACGATACTCAGATGACGCTGTTTACCGCAAACGGACTGTTATACGGCTATACGATGGCGATAAACCGCGGCGTAATGGGAGAATACCGCGACTATATCTGGAACGCATATCGCGATTGGCTTTTCGGGCAGAGGGGAACTTTTCCCGAAAAGCGGCACTGCTGGATAATCGATGAGCCGGCCATGTGCGCGCAGCGTGCGCCCGGCGCGACGTGCATCGAGGCGATATCCACGAGCAAGAGCGGCGGAACCATCGAAAAAAGGATAAATACGTCTATGGGCTGCGGCGGGGTGATGAGGGTCGCGCCCGTGGGACTGTTTTTGAACCCGATGAACATCTACGACGAGGACACGGGGGCATACGTCTGCCGAATAGGCGCGCAAAGCGCCGCGCTCACGCACGGTCACCCGCTGGGGTACATCACCTCGGGATGCATGGCGCTTTTGATAAACATTCTCACCTATCCCGAGCATTATGGAAAATGCTCTATAAAACAGGCGGCTATTCGGTCACTCGAAAAGACGTGCGATGTGTTTTCCGATGACGCGCACAGCGCACAGCTTAAAGAGCTGCTTGAAAAGGCGATAGATTTAGCGGAGAGCGGCATGGACGACGAGGATACAATATTCACGCTGGGCGAGGGTTGGATAGCGCATGAGGCGCTCGCGGTCGCGCTGTATTGCGCCGTAAAATACGAAAATGACCCTAAACGCGCGATAATCGCCGCAGTAAACCACGACGGAGACAGCGACTCGACAGGCTCTATCGCGGGAAACATCGTGGGTGCGTATAACGGCATGGAGGCCGTGAACCGTGCGTTTGATTTAAGCTCGATCGAGGCGGCGGGGGTGATAGACGAGATTTCCGACGACCTCGCTTATGCCGCGACACAGAGCGACTACGACGCGGATTTTGAGAGCAACGAATGGGCGGATAAATATATTTTTGTAAAGAAAAGATGAGGAGGTCGGATATATGACTAGACCTATAATCGCGGTTATGCCGCTGTATGACGACGAAAAGCAGAGCATATGGATGCTTCCCGGATACATGGACGCGCTGTATGCCGCGGGGGCGCTGCCCATGATACTCCATAGGAGCATGGGGGAGGATGAGCTGGAGCAGGTAAACGCCCTTGCGGACGGATACCTGTTTACGGGTGGCCATGACATTGCGCCGGAAAAATACGGCGAAAAAAGACTGGACGTATGCGGAACGATAGAGAAAAAACGCGATGATCTCGAATTTGCTCTGTTCAGGCACGCGTATTCAAAGGACAAGCCCGTTTTGGGAATATGCCGAGGCTTTCAGCTCATAAACGTCGCGCTGGGCGGCACGCTTTATCAGGATATACCGTCGCAAAAGGCGGATGCGTTATGTCATATGCAAAAAAAGCCGTATGACGCGCCTGCTCACGACGTTGAGATAGTAAAGGACAGGCGGCTATATGACATAGTAGGAAAAGAACGCCTTGCCGTGAACACCTGTCATCATCAGGGGATAAAGGACATCGCGCCCGCGCTGACTGTACAGGCCTATGCGCCGGATGGCCTTATCGAGGCGATAAGCGCGGATGATAGGCGCTTTATGATAGGAGTTCAGTGGCATCCGGAGTATCTTTTCAAAAAAGATCTGATCTCATTAGAGCTTTTTAAAGAATTTATTGCGGTTTGCCGCGTAAAATAATAAGAATGGATTATCAGGGAGGAAAGATGAAAAAGTTAGTTTTAATAGTTATGGCGCTTGTACTGATATGCATGGCGTTTGCGGGATGCGCAAACACGGACGCAAACGGCCCCGCAGCTTCGGATAAGGCAGACGAGACGGCGAAGCCCACGGCTACGGAGGAGGTCAAACCCACAGAAAAGCCGGTCGTGATACCGGATGAGGCGCAGATAGAGGAAATGCTGCCCTATATGGACAGCGTAATGCTCACGCTGCTCGAGGGAAATTACACAAAGCACGACGTTACAAATGCGGACTATTTTTGGACGCTCATGTATTATCACTGTGTAAATCACGCGGATGAGATTGAAAAGGCGGTATATGACCAAAATGCGGGGACGATAACCGTGCCTGAAGATGAGATATCCGCGATGGCGGGGGCGTTCTTCTTAGAGTTTTCAAAGCTGCCCGAGCTTCCTAAAAAGGACATGATGAGCTATGACGAAAAGAACAAGAGCTATGTGTTTATGGATTCGGACAGGGGTGAGAGCGGCTCGGAGATAGGCGCGACGGCTTTAGAGGACGACGCGGCATACGTCACGGCGCAGCTCGTCAACATGGAATCGGGCGACATCCTCATGAGCTGTCAGTTTACGATAATCGGCAGCTATAACGACACGACAGGCAGATATCCGTTCACGATAGTGACCGCAGAGCCGGAGGAGATCGGCTGATAGCCCAAAAAAACAGATAATGCAAAAAAGCCTGCTGCGAGTTTTTTCGTAGGCAGGCTTTTATATTGCAGTATTATCTTTTAAAGACCTCCTGGGCGTATCTGACAGCCTCCATTGCGTCCGGCGCATAGTGACTTGCGCCTATCATATCGGCGTAATCCTGCGTCAGGACGGCGCCGCCCACCATCGTGAGCGTATCCGGGCAGTGCTTCTTTAAAAGCGCGATAGTATGCTGCATTGCGGGAACGGTGGTCGTCATGAGCGCGGATAACCCGACGAGACGGCAGCCCGTCCGCTCGGCCTCGCGCACGATAGTTTCCGCATCCACGTCCTTTCCCAGGTCGATGACGTCAAAGCCGAAGTTTTCGAGTAATGTGCGCACGATGTTCTTTCCGATATCGTGAATATCGCCCTTTACCGTCGCTATGATTATCAAATCGCCCTTTTCGGATTTGGGCGGGAGGGAGGCCTTGACCTCTTCAAACGCGGCGCCCGCCGCCTCTGCGCTCATGAGCAGCTGGGGAAGGTACACGGTTTTGTTCTCAAAGCCCGTACCGACTTCGTTTAGCGCGGGGATTATGTGACCGTTTATCACGTCCATGGGCGAGTTGATTTTAAGCTCGTTTTTCACGCAGACGACTGCCTGTTCGGATAATCCCTTCAAAATAGCGCTCTTCAAGCTGATGGATGCATCCTCAGCTTTTTTAGGTGTATTTGAAACGGATTTTGACGTGAAGTCGATGTAATTTTCAAACCTGTCGTCGTAGCCCTTGAGCGCGAGATAGCTCAAATACGCCCTCGTCATCTCATCTGAGCAGGGGTTCATTATCGCAAGGCTAAGCCCGTGCTCCATGGCGCAGGTGAAAAACGCGGAGGTCAGATAGTCCCTTTCGGGCAGACCGAATGAGATGTTGGACACGCCGAGCGAGGTATAAAGCCCCAGCTCGTCTCTTATGAGGGATAGCGCATCAAGCGTTATTTTCGCGCTGTCCGGCTGTGATGAGACAGCCATGGCGAGCGGGTCAACGATAATGTTGCACTTATCAATGCCGTATTTTTCCGCTTCGCGCATTATCCTTTCCGCGATATCGCATCTGCCGCGTGCGGTATCGGGTATGCCGTTTTCGTCTAACGTCAGGGCGATAACTGCGCCGCCGTATTTTTTGACGAGAGGGAAGATAGCGTCCATGCTCTCTTTTTTGCCGTTTACGGAGTTTATGAGCGGCTTGCCGTTATAAATTCGTATAGCATCCTCCATCGCGGCAGGGCTTGCGGTATCTATTTGCAGGGGTAGCGCGCAGACGGACTGTATCTCTTTAACTATCTGCTTTAGCTTTGCCGCTTCATCTATATCGGGCAGACCCGCGTTTACGTCCAAAATATGTGCTCCGCGCTCCTCCTGCGTGAGCGCTTCTTTTAATATAAAGCTCATTTCGCCGCTTCTCAGCGCCTCTTTGAGCTTGGGCTTGCCCGTGGGGTTTATCCTTTCGCCGATGAGCACGGGCTTTTGACCGATGACCTGTGCGTGAGTGTAGGAGGAAACGACGCATCTGTTCTTTTTTTGCGGTGCGCGATATGCTATGTTCGCGGTTTTTTCACATGTCAGCCGCATGTACTCGGGGTTTGTCCCGCAGCAGCCGCCCAATACCTGTACGCCCAATTCCGCGATTTTTACCATATAATCGGAAAAACTGCGCGCATCGACGTCATATACGGGCGCGCCGTTTACGCTTTTGGGCAGACCGGCGTTTGGCGTGACGATTATGGAAAGTGAGCTGCACTCCAAAAACTTGGGGACGAGCTTCAGCATCTGCTCCGGCCCTAAGGAGCAGTTCATGCCGTATGCGCTCACGCCCAAGCCCTCGAGCAGGGCGCACATCGCGGGGATATCCGCACCTGTCATGAGCTTAGCGCTCTCGTCGTATACGTTCGTCACGAAGATGGGCAGGTCGCAGCTCTCTTTAGCCGCGATAACGGCCGCTTTTGTCTCATATGAGTCGTTCATCGTCTCTATAAGGACGATATCCGCGCCCGCGTCTGCGCCCGTTGTTATGGTCTTTTTAAACGCGTCCACCGCATCCTCAAAGGAGAGGTCGCCGTATGGGGAAAGCAGCCGTCCGAGCGGACCTATATCCAGCGCGACGTATTTTCCATCAAATTCATCTGCGGCGCGCCTTGCTGCATCGACTGCCGAGTGAACCATTTTTTCGATGGTCTTGTCGTCGTATTTTAAGGAGTTCACGCCAAAGGTGTTCGTGCTCGCGACATCGCAGCCCGCGTTAAAGTATTCGCGGTGTATCTCATAGAGCGCGTCGGGGTGGGTGAGGCTCCATGCTTCGGATGCCTCGCCCGCCTTTAAGCCGCGCGATTGGAGCATCGTGCCCATGCCGCCGTCCAATATCAGCCTGTTTTTTGATATTCTTTCAAGTATCGTTTCTTTCATCTTTTATACCTATTATCGCAGTGACCGTCTTTGTGGGGTACATCATCAGCCCGTCGGTGAGGTATGCGCCTATGTTCTTTTGAGTATTGAGGATGTCCGTGAAGAGCCTTTGCGTCTCGAGCGGAAAATCGCCGTAGCCTGGGGAATATCTGCGCAAGGTGGTCTTGCCCTCAAGGCGCGCCTTTTCGCTTAACATTTCATTTAAAGAGTCACACAGAGCTTCGATCAATGCCGAGCCCGCCGCGTCCGCCGCAAGCTCGTTTAACGCTGAAAGACTCGCCGACGCGCGGATGAACCTCTCGCTAGCGCTGCCTAAGGTGGCGGCGAACGCAAAGACCTCGCGGCAGCCCGCAAGGTGCTTTGAAAGATATGCGCTCTTTATTTCCTGTCCGCAAAGCTCGGTCATATCGCCGCTTACGCATATCGGCAGACGAGTGTAACAGACGCGATAGTCGCAAATTCTGCGCATATGCTCAGCCGCGCTTTTAGCAAGCTCGACCAGCCTGTCATCCGGCGAGCCGCCCGCGCGCATGTATTTGAGCGTCATTTTATAATCTGCCGTTGGCGCAGACAGGCGCAGGGTCTCGATTCTCATCATAATATGCTCGAAAGATTCGCCTTTATCATATCGGCGACCTTGGGCTTGTTCATGGAGTAAATGTGTACGGCGTTTATGCCGTTTGCGATGAGGTCTATGACCTGCTCGGTGGCGTATGCCACGCCCGCCTGGAGCATCGCCGCGGGGTCGTCGCCAAACCTGTCCACTATGCGCACGAACCGCTGGGGGAGCGCCGTTCCCGAAATGGAGCATATGCGCTTTATCTGCGCGGGGGCGGTGACGGGCATTATTCCCGCTATCACGGGGACGTTTATGCCCGCCTCGCGTATGCGGTACATGAAGTTGTAGAGGATGTTGTTGTCGAAGAACATCTGCGTGGTCAAAAACTCACAGCCCGCGTCCACCTTTTCCTTTAAAAACGCGACGTCCTCACGGCAGTTCGCGCTTTCGGGATGCCCCTCGGGGTAACAAGCGCCGCCTATGGTAAAGCCGCCGAACGCGCGTATCTCGCCAATCAGCTCACTCGCGTGGGCGTACTCCATTTGGGACTTATCGAGATCGGCGGGCATGTCCCCGCGAAGCGCGAGAATATTCTCGATTCCGCGCGCACGCAGGTCGGAAAGCCGGTCGCGTATCTGCTGCCTTGTGGAGGAGACGCAGGTCAAATGCGCTATCGTAGTGACGCCGTATTTTTCCTGAATGTCCTGCGCGATATCCGCGGTGAACTCGGAGGTTCCGCCGCCCGCGCCGTATGTCACGCTCATAAACCCGGGGCGGAGTGCGGCTATCTCGTGCGTTGCGCTGCTGACTGCGGCGAATTTGTCGTCCGTCTTGGGAGGGAAAACCTCAAAGGACAGACAGGGCCGCGCGCCTGTGATGATGTCGGTTATTTTCATGGTTTTTTCCTTTCGCGGTGGTATTTCCTTTTATTATACTACCATGCGGCGACAGGTTCAATCGTATTGAAAAAAGTCGATTTATTGTATTAAATCTTCAAGCGATTTGCCGAAGAATTTCGCGAATGCGGCAAGCTCGATATCCGTCACAAAGCGCTTTCCGCACTCTATTCGCTGTATGGCGTTTTTGTCGATATCGATGCCTACAAGCTGCATTTTATCGGCAAGCTCGCGTTGAGAAATACTTAATTGTGACCTGAATTTTGAAATATTTTTGCCGCAAAGGTTGTTTAAACCCTCTTTATTCTTGTTAATAAACATATAATCACCTCGATTTGACATTTACTGCTTGTCATTTTTCTGATTTTATGCTATAATCCTATAAAATATGACATTCACAGAATGTCAAAATAAGGAGTAGAGTTATGAAAAAAGTATTGACATTGGTATTGGTTTTTGCGCTGTGTTTCACGCTTACGGCGTGCTTTGGCTTTGACATCGATGAGCCGACAAAGGAGGTCTCGGGCAATGAGCCGACTGAAGACGTAAAGAACGACGAAGAGGATAATGCCGACGCGCAGCAAAAGGAAGAGACTTTCGGCATGAATGAGGCCGCAGTCTTTGACGATTTGAAGTTCACCGCGACTGATTTGGAGGAAAGCGAGGGAAGCGAATATAACAAGCCCGAGGACGGCAACATTTTCGTGGGAGTCAAATTCGAAATAGAAAATATCTCCGACGAGGAGCACAGCATCAGCTCAATGCTGCTGTTTAACGCATATGTGGACGACGTCCAGTGCGACGATTCTTTCAGCGCGGGTCTTGCGTTTGATAAGACGTTGGATGGAGAGCTTGCTCCCGGAAAGAAGATGATCGGCTATTATTCTTTAGAAGTGCCCAAGGATTGGAAGAAGATAGAGCTTGATGTTCAGTCCAGCTGGCTTTCGGTAAGCTCGGCGAGGTT
>CAKROK010000062.1 GCA_934373295.1 uncultured Christensenellaceae bacterium
GCATACGGTCTGTAAAATTATCGCGCAGCATAATTTTAAGACCGTCACAAGCTGCATAAAAAGTAAAGCTAAATAACAGCTTATTGAAGTTATGCCAACTTATCAGTAATCGAGCGGGAGTTAACTAAATGCGTTAACCTACCGTCTATTTCCTCGTTTTTCACTATTACTTCTTACATATTACTTGCGCCGTTAGGCGCACTCCGCCCCCTTATGGGAAAGTCTGAAAACCACGGTTTTCAGGAAAAAATAGCAAAGTTAGATATTCAATCTGAATAACGCCTTGAAAAGCCAACTATCGACTTAAACAATTCTCTAAAATGGAGCTTTGCGTTAGCAAAGCAACCTATAATTTCAATTTACGAGTGAGTTCGCTCTTTTAAACTTAAGCGCACAAAAAACGCCGTATCAAACAACCCCGACACGACGTTTTTTAACTTTAGGCGTATATTCCGATTTCAAGAAGATGCGCTCTACTCCTCTATCTTCCCATACGACGCGGCGTATTTTTCTATCATCCTCTCGGGATAATACGACAGCTTTGCCTTTCTAAGCCCATCAAGGCCCATGTCGTCCTCGCGGTTTACCCAGGAGACGTCCGCACATTCATGCCGCACGAACTCGCGGTTTATCATGGGATAAAGCCCGTTTATATCCGCGTTCGCCTTTTCTATGTGAACGAGCATCATGTCCTCCGTTATGCGCTCGGCCACGCAGAACGCCTGTAATACGCCGTCTATTCTTATCGCGCCGCCCGTGAGTCCGAATTCGTCCATGCGCTTTACCGCCAGCTCGACGGTCAGCTTTTCGTCAAACTCCTCCAGCTCCTCGACGTACTCTTCGTCCTTGTGCTCCTGCCACTCGTCGTAAAGCTCCATGCACTCGTAAAGCATTGATGAGCTCATGGGGACGTATTCCCAATTCTCGTTTTCCTGTAAAAAGCGGTTTATGTGATTTCTCTTCGCGTGCAGCTTTTTGCCCGCGAGGGTGGATAGCGACTGCGCGGTGTATACGTAGTCATCCGCGTTTCTCGTGCGCGTGAATATCATCTCCGGCCGGCTCTTTTCGATGAGTTCTCTAAACGGCGGGGTGACCGTGCGCAGGCAGGGGTTCTCCACGCCCATCTCTTTAAGCATGGAAAACGCCTTATCGACCAGCTTTCCGTAATCCGCATTTTTGTCCTTGGTTACGGGACAGGAAAAAAACGGAATGTTCTCGGGAAATCTGTAAAGCAAAAACAGCGCGTCGTCCTCGACCGCATAGGTTATCTTTCCGTGCCGCCCCCAGAGGTACAGCGTGGTGAACGAGTAATCCGCGTTTTCTATGCCCCACGGCTTGGTGAAGCTCTCTATCAGCTCTTTATCCTCTTTTCCTATTCTCTTAAATTGCATATCAATATTCCTCGATCATATAGCATGGTGTTCTGCATAGCTTTTCATTTATGCTCATGATATTCTTTTCATCATGTATTATTATACCATCCGCCTGCGATAATTCGCAATATCCCGCGAGTATAGGCAGTATGTCCGCCGCACTAAGCGTACACGCGGGTATGTGCTCCTCCCCGTCCATGGAGAATATCCCGTTGTTACTTTCAAGCACATCGTCTTTAAGCTCTATCGAATAGGGTAAATTGTATGCGCGTAACAGCGTTTTTGCATCCAGCGCCGCGCCCACCGCAGTAGGTCTTTCTCCGGGCAGCTTTACCTCACAGCTCTTGCCCAACCTACCCAGCGCGCACAATATCTCATTTTTTGCGGAATCATCCGCAAAGGCGCATTCCGGGCAGATGAATTTGTCTTTAAGCTCATATACCGCGGCGTATGCGTCCTTTAATATGAGCCAGCGCGCGCCGTCCGAGGCGAGGTCGGCAATTCTGCCGCGCATAGCCGAGCCATCCCTGACTATCATCGCGCTGTAGTCTGCGCACATCCTTTCATATATACGCGTCAGCTCGGTTATATGCGCAAGTGCGTCGCCTTTGAGCAGCGGTATAGTATCGTTTCCGTTGGATTGAAGTGTTTTTTCTTCGCTCCCCGTGATGTACCTGTGTCCGAGCGCGTGATAGTGGTTTTTGCCCGCGGGGGTGTCTATCATAATGGGGATGCCCGCCCCAAGAGCGTGCTTTTGCAAAAACAGCACGCATTTGTGCATCAGCCCCCTTTTGCGGTATTCGGGTATGGTGTATACTCCGTTTAACATCGCCGCGTCAAAGACCTTGCCGCGCAGCGCAAGCTTCATGGGCTGATAAAACGCCATGGAGACTATCCTCCCGCCATCGTCAACGACGCTCGCCCCGCCTGCGGGAAAGCGCCGTGAAAAATACCAGTCGATAAATCCGTCGCTGTCCGAAAAGCCCTCTTTCCACAGCGTTTTAAGTGTTTTTATGTCATTTTCCTCTGCGAGCCGCGTTATCATAAATAATCTCCTTTTTTCTCATATACCTACAAAGGCTCGACGTGTAACGCGCCGAGCCTTCGCAGATTTTGTAAATTTATAAGGGGAGTACAATTATGTAGTGAGGGTGCATTACTTCCTCTCTACGGTTCATAATATACAGTAGTTTTGTGAACTCAGGTTTTATTTATTATGAACTAAGCATGAATGTTGTATCTGTTTTGTAAACATGCCCATTTATTCAGGTTGGTCTTTTCAACCGTCTGATTAGAAAACAAGGTGCGTGACGTACTGATCTATCATTATGATTATGCCCAAAGCCGCCGTATATATCGCAAAGCCGTAGAGTTTTTTGTTTTTGATGAGCTTTATCATGAACTTGACGGCGAAATATCCCGTCACGCCCGCGGCGATCATGCCCACTATCAGGCTCAATACAGGTACGCCGATGGTGCCCGCGTCTATAGCGTCCTTGCCCTCGAGCACGGCGCTTCCCAATATCGCGGGGATGGACATCAAAAATGAAAAATCAGCCGCGGCGGATTTATTAAGGCCGGAGAACAGCGCGCCCGATATCGTCGAGCCGGAGCGCGACACGCCGGGCAGAGTGCCTATGCACTGCATACCGCCTATTATGAGCGCGTCCTTGACCGTCATCTTCTCCATATCGCGCTTTTTCCCGCGGGTGGAGACATAGTCGCAAAGCGTGAGCAGTATCGCTGTGATTATAAAGCTGATGCCCAATATGCCGCCCGAGCTTGCCATCTCGTCAAAGCTCTTTAATACCGTCTTATACAGCAGCGCGATTATCACGGTGGGGATGGTCGCTATTATGAGATAGAGCAATGTCTTGTTGATGGGATGGCGGATTATCCCCCAGATCGTCTTGCGGTAGACGATTATTACCGCTACCAGTGTGGCGATATGTACCATAGTGGTGAAGAACGCGCCGCCGTCCGATTCGCTAAGCCCGGTGAGCTTTTCCAAAATGAGCAGATGTCCGCTCGAGGATACGGGCAGAAACTCCGTTAATCCCTGGACAATGCCCATTATAAGAGCCTCAAAAATATTCATTACATTTCCTCCAATATCATTTGATCATATTCAAAGAATTTGAATCCATAGCTTTCATATAATCTGACCGCGCCCGTGTTCTCAAGCTCGACCTCCAGGCGGAAGCGCGCGCGTTTTTGGGATAAAAGCGCGTTTAGCAGCTCATGCCCCGCGCCCTTTCCCCGGCTTTGCGGCCTTATATACAGCTCCTCTATCCACGTGACCATGCCGCCCGCCTCGTTTGAAAACGTCTTTGCCGTGAGCGCATATCCCAAGACCTCGCCTGCATCTTCGCAAATGAGCAGGTCGGCATATACGTCGCTTTTAAGGCATTCGTCAAACGTGAGCGTGAAATTCTCCTCCGGCACGGGCGCCATTACGGCGTCGGATGAGTAGAAATCCCGCATCATCTCAATGACCGCCTGTCTGTCCTTTTCAATAGCTCTTCTTATCATATCATATATCCTGCGTCATGAGCCAGTCCGCAAGCTCGTCGAGCTGGGGCTTGTTTCGTTCTTTAAGCGCGGCGCACATGCTCTTTTTATCAAAGCGCACGTTTAACAGGCCGCTTTCTATGAGCGCGGGTAGGTCGGCGTCGTTCGCATCCGAATAGACCTTTATCCCCGTTATAATGCCCTTTTGCGCGTCTATGTACATCTGAACGCTGCCCCAGTCAAAGCGCTCGTTCAGCTGTATCTCGAAATCGGGGGTATTTCCCATAGCCCATTCCCAGGACGACTGCTTCTTATAGTATTCGTCTATCCCCGCGAGGTCCTCCTGCGTGGGGACGAACACCTCATAGTCGCCGTAGACCTTTTGATATGCGTCCTTGACCGCGGCGAGGACGTCGTCTGTAGTTAAACCGGGGACAAAGTCGCTCAAATTGCATACCTTTTGACGCACGGACGTCACGCCCTTTGCCTTTAGCTTTTTAGGATCGGGGTTTAAATAGTTCGCCAGCTTTTTGAGATCCGCGTTTACGAGCAGCGTGCCGTGATGCTGGCGGGTATGCTTCCTCGCGCAGAAGGCATTTCCCGAAAATTTCATGCCGTCCGCCTTGAGGTCGTTTTTGCCGGAAAACTCACAGGGTATGCCCAATGAACGCACGGCGGTGAGTATCAGCTCAAACTGCTTATGCTCGTCATAGCGGTCGTTTCCCGCGATAAAAGAGAAATTGAGGTTGCCCTCGTCATGATAGACCGCGCCACCGCCCGTTATCCTGCGCACGAGCTGGACGTCGTCCTCCTCCATGCGCTTTAAGTTGCACTCACGGAAGGGATTCTGATTTTTGCCGATTATCACGGCGTTCGCATTTATATAGAAGTAAAGCGCCATATCCCCCTCGCGCAGGTTATCGAGCAGCCATTCGTCGGCCGCAAGGTTCATGTGACCGTCGCGAGACGGCGATACGTAAAAAAGAGTTTTTCCCATAGTAATAAAATCCTTTCGGTCAGCATTTTTCCGCATAAAAATTTCAATATTCCAATTATACCATATTATCGGCGGGATAATAGTTTCAGTTTTGCAACATTTTATATTACGCATCGCGGAATAGTGAATATACATGAGTCATACGGCGAAAAATCATGCTGAAATATATAAAAATTCGCCTGATGGGTTGCGTTTTTATTCAGGTGGATGTATAATTATAGAAAAATAAACAGGAGAACATATCATGGCAAAACTTTGGGGCGGACGCTTCACTAAAAATACAGACGCCTTCGCGGAGGGCTTTCACTCCTCGATCTCCTTTGATTCGAGGATGTATAAACAGGACATAACGGGCAGCATGGCGCATGCGAAAATGCTGGGCAAGCAGGGCATACTCTCCATGGAGGATGTTTCGGCAATAGTAAACGGCCTTGAGGGTATATTGGCGGACATCGAGGCGGGCAAGGTGAGCTTTTCGCCGCACGATGAGGACATCCACATGAACGTCGAGCGCCTTTTAACCGAGCGCATAGGCGAGGCGGGAAAGCGCCTGCATACCGGGCGCAGCAGGAACGACCAGGTCGCCCTCGATTTCAGGATGTACATGCTTTGTGAGGCGGATGAGACGATAGACGCGCTGAAGGCGCTGTGCAATGCGCTCATCGCGATATCGGAGGGAAACCTCGAGACGATAATGCCCGCATATACGCATCTTCAAAAGGCCCAGCCCACCACGCTCGCGCACTACATGATGGCGTACTGCCAGATGTTTTTACGCGATATAGACCGCATGAAGGACGTAAAAAAGCGCACGGACAGTATGCCCTTAGGCTCGGGCGCACTCTGCGCGACGACTTATCCGCTCGACAGGCAGTTCGTCGCAGATCAGCTCGGATTTTCCGGAATAACCCCCAACAGCATGGACGGAGTTTCCGACCGTGACTTTGCCATTGAATACCTCTCCGCGGCGAGCATAATAATGATGCACCTCTCGCGCTTCTGTGAGGAGCTCATACTCTGGTCTACAGGCGAATTCGCGTTCGTATCGATGGACGACGCATATTCCACCGGCTCATCCATAATGCCCCAGAAGAAAAATCCGGACATGGCGGAGCTTATCCGCGGAAAGACGGGCAGGGTCTACGGCGACCTTATGGGGCTTTTGACCGTCATGAAGGGACTTCCTCTCGCATACAACAAGGACATGCAGGAGGACAAGGAGGGTACCTTTGACGCGGCGGACACCGTGATAAGCTGTTTAAAGGTGTTCACGGGCATGATAAGCACGGTCACTTTCAAAAAGGAGAACATGCACGCGACGGCGGGCAGGGGCTTCACGAACGCGACGGACGCGGCGGATTACCTCGTCAAAAAGGGAATGCCCTTCCGCGATGCGCACGCCGTGATAGGCGAGCTGGTGCTATACTGCGAGACGAGGGGGCTTGCGCTTTCCGACCTGAGCCTTGCGGAGCTTAAACAACACAGCGAGCTTTTCGGCGAGGACGTTTACGACAGCATTTCGCTCGTCACCTGCGTAAACAAGCGCGAGGTTGCGGGCGGCCCCGCGCCGGCGTGCGTCAAAGCGCACATCGAGCAGGCGAAAAAGTATCTTGAAACCGTCTGATTTAAGGAATTTAAGGGTCGTTTCTTCGTGAAACGGCTCTTTTTTGTGGAAAAATGGAGTGTGGGCTTGAGTTTAAAAGAGTGGATAAATGTTGAAAGTAAAATAAAACGAGTCGAGAAAGAACAGGGCTCCCGAAAAGGTGGTAGCGACAGTGAGCCGTTGCGAAGGCGTTTACAACTGAGCAGGCGAACTGAGCGAGCCTTTTTGGGATGAAAGGAGCAGCAGCGTTATTAGTCGTTGCAGTCGCGTTTACGCGGCTGCATGACTATGGCGCTTGCTGCGACGTAGGTTGCTTTGCTAACGCAAAGCTCCATTATATTTTTCCTCGTTATGTTCGCACGCTGACGCCAAAAAGATTCATCTCATACGTTCGCGCGCGGCTTAGTTTTTGCGGCCTCCGGCCGCAAAAACTAAGCCCGCCCGCCTTCGGCGGGCGGGCACTTTCCGGCGCAAAACGGCGAATGCCGTTTCGCGCCGGAAAGCTGCGCCGCGCCTCGTCGGCAAGCTCGCTTTATAATCGGAGGGACAGGCGGGTGAGTTGCGTATAATCCATCTCTTTTGGCGGTTTGCCGCGCCAAAAGAGATACCTTATTCTAAATTTGTTTTTTGCTGACTTTTGTCGAAAAATCGTCGTTTTCTGCAAGCGACATGTCTCATTTCAACCATCTCAACGCTCCCGAAAAAGCAATGGCGAGCGCAAATTTTCGCATAGCAATCGCATTTTCTATTGATTTATTTTGGAAAATATTGTATTATGTAAACGGTATTGATGTTTTTCGTCATTACTGGGCGTTGCCAATAACACGGTAGGCGGTCAGCCCCACTTCATTGTTCCTCCTAAAATTAAGGATGATGAAAGGGGGTATGAGATATGAGCTTTAGCGATATTATCGAATTACTCATGTTTCTAGTTGCTTTTGCCGCTCTTATTAAAGAGTGGGATAAAGACAACAAAAAATAGCCGCCAAATCACAACTCCGAACGGCTATTTTTCTAGCATAAAGGGTTGACCGTCTATCGGCAACGTTCCTTTTTTCTATACTCATTATATTATTCAAATTCCCTAAAGTCAATACACAAAAACACCGACAGTTAAAATCCAATCCCCCCTCACACATCCCCGCCTCCCGCATAGCATGATTATAGCGAATTATCGAAGGGAAGCGAGAATATATATGAAGAAATGCAGCTTGGCACACATCTCGGAGGGTGAAACGGCGACGATAGCGGGCGTGACTGGCGGGGCGCACATGACGCGGCGGCTAAAGGACATCGGTCTGGTGGACGGCGCACAGGCGACCGCGCTGTTCAGGAACCATAGCCTGCGCGCATATCTCATAAAGGGCGCGGTCATCGCGATACGCGACGAGGATGCCCGAAAAATAAGCGTTTGGAGGTAACGGATGACTACGATAGCACTTGCGGGAAATCCCAACGTGGGTAAAAGCACTGTCTTTAATGCGCTCACCGGCATGAAGCAGCATACCGGAAACTGGGCGGGAAAGACCGTCGCGGGGGCGGAGGGCTTTTTGGATATAGGCGAGGAACACTTTCGCCTCGTGGATATCCCGGGGACGTATTCGCTCATCGCACATTCGCATGAGGAAGAGGTCGCCTCCGATATAATTTGCTTTTCACATCCGGACGGCGTGGTCGTGGTGTGCGACGCGGGCTGCCTCGAGCGCAACCTCAACCTCGCGATACAGATTTTGGAGGTCACGGGAAACGTCGTAATATGCTGCAACCTCATTGACGAGGCGGCTCATGCGGGAATAACCGTCGATGCGGACGCGCTTTCTCAAAAGCTCGGCTGCCCCGTCATACTCACCGCCGCGCGAAATAAAATTGGCTTAGATGAGCTTAAGGAGGCTATGGCCCTGCTTAAAAACGGCGAGGATAGGCCGCCCCTCATTCTCGATTATGGTAAAGAGGTTGAGGAGCAGATTTCCGCGCTCATCGCTCTCATGCCCCGCGAGCTTAACGCGAGGTGGTGTGCGCTGCGCATGATAGAGGGCGACGAGCATATCTGTAAGAAGATATTGTCCCTCTGCCCCGATCCGGAGGGCGCATACGCCGCGGCGCGCGCCGCACGTGCCTGCGTCAAGCCGGATCCCGCCGCCGTCATATATGCTGCTGCGCAAAATGCCGCGAAAAGCTGCGTCACCGTTAAAAAGCCGCGCTCGGCTCTGCGCCTAAAGGCGGATAAGCTGCTCACGGGCAGGTTTACGGGCATTCCATTCATGCTCCTGCTGCTGGCGGCGGTGTTTTACATCACCATAACGCTCGCGAATTACCCGTCCGAGCTGCTTTCGTCCGGTCTGTTCTGGCTGGGCGACAGACTGCGCGAGCTGCTCTCGCTCGTAAATGCGCCCGATTGGCTTATCGGGATGATAGCGGACGGGATGTATAAGGTATTGGCGTGGGTGGTGTCCGTGATGCTCCCGCCCATGGCGATTTTCTTCCCGCTGTTCACGCTTTTGGAGGATGCGGGCTATCTGCCGCGCGTGGCGTTCAACATGGATTCCGCGTTCAAGTGCTGTCATGCTTGCGGAAAGCAGTCCCTCACCATGGCCATGGGATTGGGCTGCAACGCGGCGGGCGTGACGGGCTGCCGTATAATCGATTCCCCTCGCGAGCGCAATATCGCTATAGTCACGAACGCAATGATGCCCTGTAACGGGCGCTTCCCCGCGATGATAACGCTCATCACGCTGTTTATAGCCTCGGGCAGCGGCGCGTTGGGCGCGCTCGGGCTGACCTGCGTGATCGTCCTGGGCGTGGGCGCGACTTTTTTATCCTCATATATCCTCTCCCGCACGTTTTTCAAGGGGACGCCCTCATCATTCACGCTCGAGCTGCCCCCGTTTCGCCGCCCGAAGATAGGCGAGGTTCTCGTGCGCTCGCTCGTGGACAGGACGCTTTTCGTGCTGAAGCGCGCGGTCATCGTCGCGGCGCCGGCGGGGCTTTTTATGTGGCTGCTCGCAAATATCGAGATATCGGGAAGCACCGTTTTATCGCATATATGCGCCTTTTTACAGCCCATCGGCGGCTTTTTGGGCATGGACGGCGCGCTGCTTGCGGCGTTCATTCTCGCCCTACCCGCGAACGAGATAGTTCTGCCCATAGCGGTCATGGCGTATACCTCCGCGGGTACGCTCGTCAACCCGTCCATGGCAGAGCTGTCCTCGATACTCTCCCAAAACGGCTGGACGGCCGTCACCGCGATATGCACCATCGTCTTTTCTCTCCTGCACTGGCCCTGCTCCACCACGCTCATGACCATAAAAAAGGAGACGGGAAAGCTCTCCTACGCCCTTCTCGCCGCCCTCCTCCCCACCCTCTTGGGCGCATTGCTGTGCATCGCCATAAACCTCATCTCGGGGTTCATATGAAAATAGCCCCCTTTTTGGGGGCGTATCTTTATTATCGCTTATTATTGCTCATTATTTTGCTCAATCATCCATTTTACCTCTGCTCTGGGGTAGAAACTGCCGTTGTCACGATGCGCTTGGAGGAAACTATAATTATCGCAATCCTTGCGCGTGACATGGACATCATCCGCCGTCGCGACGTCGTATGCCGTGAGGAAATCCGTCGCAAAACGCAATATGCAGTATGAGTTTTCGTCATAACACTCAAAGGTCCTGTTTCTTATCATGCCCACTGGCATAAACCCGCGCAGTATCGCGCTTTGATTTCCTGCATAATCATTAAATTCAGGCTCATAATACAAATACAGGTCACAGCCGTTTTGATTATAAAACTCTATCTCATCCCTATAGTTGGCATACATTACCTTATATACATATTCGCATGTCCTTTCAAACTCGTCCCAGTACTCCTTCGCGGACAGGTCGCCGTACTTTTCCATCCACTTTTTGTCGAACTCCTCCTCAAGCTCTTTATTAATATCACCCACTGTTTCATGCGTATATTTATCCGAAAAACAGTAGTTTTCCGTCAAGCATATAAATAAGTCGTTATCTTCATCCGAAAGAAATCTCTTGTCAATTTCACTATATAATTCGGACCGTTCTCCTGCCTGAATTCATGCCACTTGTCCCAATATTTATCGCTCTGCTTTGTCTTTAGCTTTTGAGCTTCATTATATCTTTTGTCACATATCCACGAGATCTTATCCCGCAGTCTTTCGTTTACGATTTCGACCTCGACGTATACCATGTCGTCATTTTCGAGGTCGTTATACGAACAGAGAAAGCCGTTGGCATCTTGCGTAAAGGAATATGCGCCGCAGAACACGTCGTTCATCTCGTTTATATCGTGTTCAAAGACCATCTCATCCTTATATACCGGCCAGATCTCATTCCCGTTTTCATCCACTTCGACCATAAATGTCTGAGGGTCTTGCATCCTGAAAAGAGAAAAAATTATCCTGTCATAGCTTTTCCACTTCTGACTTTTCGGTTCGGGCAATACAACATCATCATAATTAACTTCAGCGGTTTTTGGAGGCTCTTCACTCGTCGTGGGAGAAGGGGAGGGGGTGACCTCCACTCCCTCCATCGGATTGCTTGCGCAGGAAATCAGAAAAACTGAAATCAAAGAAATTATGAGTATAATGGAAATTACCTTTTTCATATTCTCCCTCCTTTTCCTGTACACCCCCACCTTATAAATCAAGTATATAAAAATCGACAGTATATGTCAATATCAATTTAAGGGTTTTAATAATTTGGCCAAATTATTTGGGGCCAAATATGCAATGATACGCGATAATTCAGATTATAATGGGTGTTTCAATTATTTGTAATAAAATAGCCCCCTTCCGGAGGCGTTGAGTTTTATGTTAGATTCTATCAATTTTTCTTCATTTTATTGCGGAACGCGAGCACGGCGAGTATGAACACCACTGCGGCATAGGCACTCACTATCAAAAGCGGCTTACCCAATGCGGCAAAATCGCCCGAAAGCGCCGCGCGGCCCGCGTCCACCGCGTTCGCAAAGGGCAGCGCGTACGCCACGCCCTTAAAGCCGTCCCCCATCAGCGAGAGGTCAAACCACGTTCCCGAAAGCCACGCGGATACGTTCGTCAAAACCGCGCCCACTATGCCGCCGACCTGCTTATCGTTAAACACGCAGCCCGCCAGCAGGCCTATCGCGATAAACAGCACCATTGCGGGGATATTCACTATTATCGCCAGGAAAATCTTCGCATCAAAGCCCATGCCCAATATCAGCGCGAACGCATAGCAGATGACGCCCTGTAACAGGGAAAGCGGGATGAGCGGAAGGCAATAGCCCGTTATGAAGCCGCCCGCAGTGAGCGGGGAGGAATACAGCCGCGTCAAAAACGAGGTCGACCTGTCCTTCGCGAGCAGCAGCCCCGAAAAAAGCGAGATAAACGACAATCCAAAGACCGCGATTCCCGGCGTCAGATGGTCAAGCTCGAACATTGATACGGGGATGTTGTTTTGGATTATCGTGAGCAGCCCGAGCAGCACCACGGGAAAGCCCACGCCGAACGCCAATGTGAGCGGGTCACGCAGCATCTCCTTTAAATTTCTCTGTGCAAAATACATCGACTTCATACCTGTTCCTCCGTAGAGAGGGCGATAAATGCGTCCTCAAAATTATCCCTGCCCGACGCGGCGACTATCTCATCAGGCGTGCCCAGGGCGGTTATCCTGCCCTTTTTCATTATCGCGATCCTGTCCGAAAGCGCCTGCGCTTCTTCAAGATAATGCGTCGTGAGTATTATTGTCACCTTGCCTTTAAGCCGCTTGATATGCGCCCAAAGCTCGCGCCGCGCGACGACATCCAGCCCCAGCGTGGGTTCATCCAAAAACAGCGCCTTGGGGTCGGTTATGAGCGCCATGGCTATGGAAAGCCGCCTTTGCCAGCCGCCGGAGAGCTTTTTCGCCTGCTTATTCGCGACCTCCTCCAGCATGAAATCATCTATCATCCTTTTTACCGCGTCCTTGGGCGAGTCTATGCCGTAAAGCTCGGCTATGAGCATGAGGTTTTCTCTCACGGTCAGGTTGCCCGCGACGGCAGTCTCCTGCGGCGAGACGTTTATTATTTTTTTGACCTCCTGCGGCTCATTCACGATGCTCTTGCCAATTATGAGTGCGTCGCCGGACGTGGGCGCGCATACGCAGGACAGCATTTTTATGGTCGTGCTCTTGCCCGCGCCGTTCATGCCCAAAAGCGAGAACAGCTCGCCCTCGGCTATTTCAAGG
>CAKROK010000063.1 GCA_934373295.1 uncultured Christensenellaceae bacterium
GCAGGAGGAAGGCTGCGGTGTGGACTGCAGCAGCTACACCGAGCTGATGCTCTCCCGTGCGTGCGGCTTTTCCGGTCATGAGATAATGTTTTCCTCAAACGTCACGCCCAAGGCGGATTACAAGCTCGCATACGATTTGGGCGCGATAATCAACTTTGACGATTTTTCCGATATAGACGTATTAAACGAGCTGACGGGCATACCCGAGACGGTCTGCCTGCGCTATAATCCGGGCGGAAAATTCAGCATAAACAACGCGATAATGGACACTCCCGGCGAGGCGAAATACGGCATGACGAGGCAGCAGCTCTCCGAGGGCGTGAAAAAGCTCATGTCGTTGGGCGCAAAGCACTTTGGCATACACTCGTTTTTAGCGTCAAACACCATTCAAAATGAGTATTATCCCGTGCTCGCGAAAATTTTATTTGAAACTGCCGTCGAGCTTCACGAGGAGACGGGCGCGCATTTCGCATTCATCAACCTTTCGGGCGGCGTGGGCATCCCCTATCGCCCCGAGCAGCAGCCCACGGACATTATGCTCGTGGGAGAAGGCGTGCGCGAGGCTTATGAAGAGGTCCTCGTCCCCAAGGGAATGGACGATATCGCCATTTTCACCGAGCTTGGGCGCTTCATGACCGGCCCTTACGGCCACCTCATCACCACCGCGGTGCATGAAAAGAAGATCTATAAGGACTATATCGGCGTGGACGCCTGCGCGGCGAACCTCATGCGCCCCGCGATGTACGGCGCTTATCACCACATAACCGTGCTGGGCAAGGAGGATGAGCCCTGCGATCATAAATACGACGTCACGGGCGGTCTTTGCGAAAACAACGATAAATTCGCCATAGACAGGATGCTCCCCGAGATCGAGCTGGGCGACATACTCGCCATTCACGACACGGGCGCGCACGGCTTCGCGATGGGATATAACTACAACGGAAAGCTGAGAAGCGCGGAGATACTGCTTAAAGCGGACGGCTCGTTTGAGCTGATAAGGCGCGCGGAGACGCCAGCGGATTACTTCGCCACGTTCGACTTTTTGGGACTGGATATAAAATAAAAACGGCATAAAAACAGGGCTTTAACACATACGCTTAAAGCCCTGTTTTAAACTTATTTCTCTTTATTTCTCTTCAGCTTGGGATAAATGCCCAGGCACCAAAGCCCCGCGATGCCGATGATAATATAGATTATCCTCGATACGACAGCCGCAGAGCCGCCGAATATCGCCGCGACGACGTCAAACTGGAACAGCCCTACGAGCAGCCAGTTCAGCGCGCCCACAATAACGAGCGTCAAAGCTGCAATGTTCATAAAAACATCTCCTTTCATAATCGCTTTTAGGATATTCTTATCAACTTTTGCGCTTTTTATAAATCATTTTTTAAACAGCTCGGCTATCTTATGCTGGGGATATATCGACCTGTCGAAGTTCATGAAATACGCTATTGCGCAGACTATCGCGAGATAGGGCATGAACTCCCATCCGAATATCTCCGCTCCCACGAGCATGGGCGCGATGAGCGTATTCGTGCCCGCGCCGAAAACTGCGGCATAGCAGAGCACTGCGGCAAACTGCGGCGGCATTCCCATAGCCGCGCCCAAAACCGCGCCCATCGTCGAGCCTATCGCGAACAGCGGCGCGACCTCTCCGCCCATGTAGCCCGCCGCCACGCACATTGCGGTGAAAATCAACTTTGCGGCGAAATCCCACGCGTATACCTCTCCGCCCTTTCCGACTGCGGCGGAAATCAGCCCCTCGCTCGCTCCGGCGTATCTCCCCATGCCGCACAGCATTAGCAGCCCTGCTGTCACCGCGCCCACTATTGCTATGCGCAGATAGGTGTTCGGCAGCAGCTTCGTGAACAGCTTTTTTAACCCACGTATCGATCGGGAAAATGCCAGACCGGCCAATCCGGACGCCACGCCCAGCGCTATCAGGCAAAGTACGCCCGTCGCATCCAAATCAAACGCCGACGAGACCTGTGCGGAAAATTTTTCTATTCCCAAAAGCCCGCTGACGATGCTCGCGGAAAACGCCGCACACAGCGCAGGCAGAAGTGATTCTATCTCCAACAGTCCTATCGAAAACAACTCCAGCGCGAAAAACACCGCAGCAAGGGGCGTCCTGAAAAGTCCCGCAAAGCCCGCCGCCACGCCTGCAACAAGCAGTATTCTCTTCGCATTTTTAATGGGAATGAACCGCGCGGCGTTGTATGAAACGACACAGCTCATCTGCACCGCGACGCCCTCTCTGCCCACGCTACCCCCCGTGAGGTGAGTAAGCCACGTGCTGCCCATCGCGAGCGGGATTATCCTGAAGGGGACGTTCCCGCGCTTTTCGTCTTTTGCCTCAAAGACGACGCCCATGCCCTTTATGCTGTCCCCACCTATTTTGCGGTATACCCACAGCACGACCAGCCCCGCCACGGGCAAAAAGGGCAGAAGTATCGCGGTATGCGCCTCTCTGAACTCCGTTATTTTGCCGAGGACTCCGCCGAAAAGCGCATCTATCGCGCCCGCCGCCGCGCCCACGACGACCGCCGCCGCGCATAATACGAAAACATCGCGTAGTTTTATCACGGTTTCTTTAAAAATCGGTCTAAATGACTCATTCATTAAAATTTACTCCGTTTCCTTATAACCTAATTACGGATTATAGCACAGTCGGCGCAGCTTGTCCACATGCAGTATATTTTAAAGGACATTTGAAAGGCGGTGTATTATACGTAATCCTTTTTTAACGACAAAGGACCGCCGCGAAACGTTGGCGATCCCTTGTGAACTGAATTTATGCGGTATTCTTTTGTACTTGCATTATAAGCGATAGCAGAATTATTTGCAACATCTTTTTTCATTTTTGTGGTTTTTTATTTAAAACCTATTTGTTCAACAATTTATCGCATAATGATAGAAAATTTGAGCATTTTGCGCATTACGGTCGTTTGGCTTTCATTTGAAGCAAAACTGCAAAAAACGCCGTAATAATGCGCTTTATCGAATAAAATCATCATACTCATCATGCTTTTCCATTAAACTTCGTCATGTATAAAATTTGCCGTTACTTCGCCCTCTTGCAGCATAAAATCGATTATTTTTACTCGTCAAAATGCAAAAATCCTCGTCAATACGCCCTTCGATATCCCTTTTTAGGCTCGCCCGATACTTCACAAAGCGGCGCGGGAGGTGTATAATTTAACGTAGAAAGGGGTGAGGAAAATGGATGAAAACGCCGCACGCGCGCAAAAGCTCGCCGGACAGATCATAGATAACGCGAAAAACAGCCTTATACTAAAGCTGCGTTTTTTGGATACGGCGTTATGCGCCCTAAAGCCGCAGGCCCGCGAGGGCGGGAGCGTGAGCACGGAGGGATATTTCTTCCACTACTACCCCAAGCACATCCTCCTCACCTACAAGCATGAGCCGAACGCGATCGCGCGCGACTATCTGCACACCGTGCTGCACTGCGTGTTTCACCATTCGTTCGTCGGCCCTGCCGTCAACCCCGAGCGCTGGAACCTTGCCTGTGACATCGCGGTGGAAAACGCCATAAACGAGCTTGACTTAAAGGGACTCGAATGTGAAAGAGTGCCCGAGCAGCAGAAAATATACGACATGCTAAAGGGCAATGTGCGCCTGATGTCCGCGGAAAAGATATATCGGCTGTTGACGCAGTATAACCTGAGCAGGCGCCAGTTTGAGGAGCTGCGCACGGCGTTTTTCGCCGATGACCACGATCTATGGTATCTTCCCCCCGAGGAGCAGAATTCCGAGGGCGGCTCGGACGGAAACAATGAGCAGCGAGATGACAGCAGCGAGGATTCCAAAGACGAATCCCAAAGCTCCCAAAACAGCGGCGAAAGCAGCAATGACGACGGCAAAAACAGCTCCAACGGCAATATTCCCTCAAGAGATAAGCTGTCCGACATGTGGAGCGAGATATCGAGGCGCGCGCAGGTCGATCTTGAGACGACCTCCAAAGAATGGGGCGACAAGACGGACAGCCTCACCCAGACGCTGGGCGCGATAAACCGCGAACACTACGACTATTCCGACTTTCTGCGCAGATTTTCCTCCATGGGCGAGGCCATGCGCATAAGCGACGACGAGTTTGACTACATATTCTACTCCTACGGCATGAAGCTATACCATAACATGCCGCTCATAGAGCCGCTCGAATACCGTGAGGAAAAGCGCATACGCGAGTTCGCCGTGGTCATAGACACCTCCGGCTCGGTCGAGGGTGAAAAGGTCGCGCGCTTCGTGCAAAAGACGTATAACATATTAAAGCAGTCGGACAGCTTCTTCTCCCGTGTGAATGTGCATATCATACAGGCGGACGCCGAGGTCAAGGAGGATGTCAAGATAACCTGCTCCGAGGAGCTTGAGGCGTACATCTCCCAAATGAAGCTCACGGGCTTCGGCGGGACTGACTTCCGCGCGGCGTTCAAGCACATTGACGAGCTCATAGAAAACCGCGAATTTACGGACTTTAAGGGGCTAATATACTTCACGGACGGCGAGGGCATTTATCCCCAAAAGATGCCGGATTATCCCGCGGCGTTCGTGTTCGTGGATAAGGATATACCCCCCGCCGTGCCGTCATGGGCGATTAAGCTCGTGCTGGATGAGGATGAATTTGAAAGGCAATTTCCCGCTGAGGAAACGCAGAGGTGATACATATGAACATCAGAGAGGCAAAACAACAAATCAAAAACGCAGTGAGGGCATATCTCACCAAGGACGAATTCGGCAATTACAAGATACCCGTGGAGCGCCAACGCCCCGTGTTCCTCATGGGCGCGCCCGGCATAGGCAAGACCGCCATAATGGCGCAGATCGCCCAGGAGCTTAACATCGGTTTAGTCTCATACTCCATGACGCACCATACGCGGCAATCCGCTCTCGGCCTGCCCTTTATAGTGGAAAAGACATATGACGGGCAGAGCGTCTCCATTTCAAAATACACCATGAGCGAGATTATCGCGAACGTATATGAGACGATGGAAAAGAGCGGCGTCAAGGAGGGGATTTTGTTTTTGGACGAGATAAACTGCGTCTCCGAGACGCTCGCGCCCGCGATGCTGCAATTCCTTCAATATAAAATTTTCGGCACATACACCGTTCCCGAGGGCTGGATAGTCGTCACGGCGGGCAACCCGCCCGAATACAACCGCTCCGTGCGCGAGTTTGACATCGTCACATGGGACAGACTCAAGCGCATAGACGTCGAGCCGGATTACGACGCGTGGCACGCCTTCGCCGTGGAGCAGGGCGAGCATCCCGCGATAATATCCTATCTCGCGATAAAAAAGACGGATTTTTACAGCATAGAGACCACCGTCGAGGGCAAGAGCTTCGTCACGGCGCGCGGCTGGGATGACCTTTCGCAGATGATAAAGCTCTATGAGGAAAACGGCATGAGCGTGGATGAAAGGCTCATCGGTCAGTATCTTCAAAACAAGCGCATTGCCAAGGACTTTGCGATATACTACGACCTGTTCAACAAGTACCGCGCCGACTATAAGATAGACGCGATTTTGAGCGGACAGGCGGACGAGGACGTATTAAAACGCGCCGCCGCGGCACGTTTTGACGAGCGGCTGTCCCTCGTGAGCATGCTCACAGACGCGCTCACATCCCGCGCACGCGAGGTCACTATAAAAGAAACGTCTTTAAAATTATGTACGGACAGCTTTAAGGAGCTTCAGCTCGAGATGACCCGCCCGAATGTTCTGCCATCCGACGCACTTTCGGCGCACATCACCCGCCTGCGCGAGACAATCGCCTCAAAAAAGGCCGGCTCGACGCTCTCCCGCACCGAGGAGGCCGCGATAAACGGCGTAATAAGGACGTTTGAAGCCGCCGTGGGCAAGACTGAAATTCAGGACATTTTGACCGCAGTCAAAAAGAGCTTTGACGCAAGGACGCGGGCGCTCAAAAAGCGCACTGTACAGATAAAGGAGAACATGAACAACGCCTTTATATTCGCCGCGGCGGCGTTCGGCGAGGGGCAGGAGCTGCTCATCCTCTTAACAGAGCTTACGGTAAACGCCGATACATCCTCGTTCATAAAGCAATTCGGCTGTGAGCAGTATTTTAAATACAACAAGTCCCTCATGTTCTATGAGCGCGGAAAAACGCTTTCGAGCGAGCTTGACGGCATAGACCTGGAATCACTTTGATATGAGAGAAAAATCCGGCTGTAAATACGAAATACACAAGGGAATGGTCACGCTCAAGTCCTGCCCCGTGAATACCTCGGGCGAGGCGGTCGTCCCGCCCGAAATAGTCGGTCTGCCCGTGGCGCACCTCGGGAGCGGCCTGCTTTGGGGCACGGGCGCAGTCTCGCTCACCCTGCCGGACAGCATAGCAAGCGTGAGTCCGTCTCTACTTTCCGGCTGCTATTCGCTAAGAAAGCTACGCATAACCGAAAATGGCGGCGGCGAGCGCTTTTACCGCTCATTAAAGACGGCGATAGGCGAACGCACGATAGCCATAACGGGCGGTCAGCGGACGTTTTCCCTGCTTTTAACACCAGAAGATAAGATAATCTGCACTATAAAATGGCTAAAAGGCATTGATACGCCCTTTCCCATGCAGTGCATGGAGCAATACTATAATCATCGAACGGTATACGTGCTTGAGTACGCCGCGGCGCAGGACGATGCGGCCGCTTTGAGCGCTGCGCAAGGCATAAAGCCGTTTACGCTAAAGCAGACAGACCGCCTGATAGACGCGGCAAAGGACGCGAACGCAGGCGAGGCGCTCGCGATGCTGCTGGATTATAAGGAAAAGCACTTCGGATTTTCGGACGTGTTCTCCGCACTCTCACGCGAGTTTACCGCCGACCCATTCTCCCCCGCGCAGATAAAAAAGCGCTTTTCAATAAAGGTTCAGGGAGAAACCTGCGCCGTGAGCGGATATTTGGGCGGCGATAGGGACATATTCATCCCCGAGCGCATGGGCAAGCGGCCCATAACCTCGCTTTGCGCACGGGCGTTTTCACCAAAAAAGGGCAAGGGCGCGCGCCCGATATATGACGAGCTTAAAAGCGTGGAGCTGGGCGGCGTGGATGAGATAGGCGCGGGCTGCTTTTCGGGATGCTCGTCGCTTGAAGCAGTGAGCGCGCCCAACGTCAAAAGCATCCCGGAAAGCTGCTTTTTAGGCTGCTCGTCGCTAAGGAGCTTTGATTTTTCGCAAATAGACAGCATTGGCGCACATGCGTTTGAAAACTGCACATCCCTCAAAAGCGCGTGTCTTTCAAACGTAACCGAAATGGGCGAATGGGCGTTTTACGGCTGCTCGGATTTAAGCGATATCGCCCTCCCCACCGAATCGACATTGCCCGAGCTTTGCTTCGCGCGCTGTTCTGGGTTAAAGAACATACACTTCCCCGACGGGATAATATCCACGGGAAAGCGCAGTTTTTTTGAATGTACCGCACTTGAGGATATCTCCTTTGCGCCCGGCGTAAGGCGGATAGACTGGCAGAGTTTCTCCGGCTGCTCGGGAATAAAGCGTCTCGTCATCCCGGGGAGCGTCAAGGAAATCGGCAACCTCTCGTTTTACTACTGCGTCGCGCTCACCGATTTGACGCTTTCTGAGGGCATCGAGTCGATAGAATGGGGCGCATTTTCAAACTGTCAGACGCTGGAAAGTGTCCGCCTGCCGCGCAGTATAAGGCATATCGAATCATACGCCTTCAGCGAGTGCTATGCCCTAAAGGAGATACACATCCCGCCCGAGATAACGCAGATCGACCCGATGGTATTCAGCGACTGCCGCCTCGTGCGCATATACGGCAAGCGCGATTCCTATGCGCGCGAATACGCATGGATATACGGAATACCGTTTTTGGAGGAAAAAGAGTAAAAATGTTTTTCATAATGGGCATAAACAGCGAGGAGGAAAAGCTGGATTTTTATGAGACGGCGATTTGCCCGTCCTGCGGCGGTTTCGGCCGAGCAGAGGTCTTTTGCACATTTTCGCGCTTCACGCTCTTTTTCATCCCCCTGTTCGCATTTTCCCGCCGATATTACATAAAGATGAGCTGCTGCGGCGCGGTCTGCGAGATGGACAAGGAGACGGGCGACGCCATAAGAAAGGGACAAATTGCGCACATCGACCTGACGCGATACGGCTTTAAAAAGACACGCCGCTGCTCAAAATGCGGCTATATTCCGCAGGATAACGACTTTGACTTTTGCCCAAAATGCGGCGCAAGGCTTTAAAAGGAGACGATAATGATACGGGACATATTTTTTGACCTTGACAACACGCTGCTCGACTTTGACCTATCCGAAAAGAGGGCTATCGCGCTGACCTTAAAGCACGTCGGCGCGCAGGACAGCGAACAGAACATTTCGCTTTACAGCCGAATAAACCTATCTCAATGGAAGCTCTTTGAAAAGGGCGAGATAACTCTCGAGCGCCTGCGTGTGCGCCGATTTGGGCTGTTGTTCGACGCGCTGGGCATAGATGCGGACGCGCGCATGGCAATGCTCTATTACGGCGATAGGCTGGGCGAGGGATATTTTCTAAAGCAGGGCGCGGTAGAGGTGTTGGACGAGCTATTTAGAAAATACCGTCTGCACGTCGCGTCAAACGGCATCGCGCGCACGCAATACAGCCGTCTCAAGGGCTCGGGACTGGATAAATACTTCGAAAACGTGTTCATATCCGAAGAAATCGGCTACCCCAAGCCGGATGTGCGCTTTTTTGAACACTGCTTTTCTGCCATACACGATTTTGAAAAAAGCGCCGCTGTTATGGTGGGCGACAGCCTTTCCTCCGATATTTTAGGCGGAAAAAACGCGGGTATAACCACAATACTCATAGGAGATATGCCAGCAAAGGACGGCGCTCCCGCATCTCCCGACCACTGCATAGAAAGCCTATACGACCTCCCCTCTCTTTTGCAAACCATTTAAGGCAGCCCGCAAGGGCTTCTTTTTTTGCTGTTTTTTCAAAAAAATGTCAGGCATAAACGGCTTTATCGCGCTAAAAATACATTTGAGAGGTGATAAGCATCATGAAAAAAATATTTATAATTACAGCGATAGTCGCCGTGCTTGTGCTGGCATATTTCATGCTGTTTTATCGCGGCGGCGGACTCCCCGACGGGAACGCGACATTCATACACATTTCTCACATAGCAGGTTAAGGAGAATAATATGAGAAAGATAAAAAGAATAGACCCCGAGGGCGATTTTCAGCGCATAACGGAAAGCCGTCGGGAGGATGCAGAGGATAATATCACGGAGGACAAAGAGCATGGAAGTAAGTAAGCGCGTCAAAAAAGAGGATTATCAAAAATACGTCTCCGACAAAATGCCCAAGAGCAAGACGTTCACGGACTGCGTCAAGGCGTTTTTCGTGGGCGGGGCAATATGCTGCGTCGGGCAAGCTATAATCGTGCTCGCGTCAGAGGTCCTCATGCTGGGCGAAAAGGACGCGGGCGCGTTCACATCCGCCGCGATGATTTTTTTAGGCGCACTTTTGACCGGTCTCGGCGTATATGACGTAATAGGCAATTTCGCGGGAGCGGGCTCGATCGTCCCCATAACGGGCTTCGCGAACTCGATAGTCTCCCCCGCGATGGAGTTTAAGCGCGAGGGGCTGATAACGGGCCTGGGCGCAAAGATGTTCGTGATAGCCGGCCCAGTGCTCGTCTACGGCATAGCATCATCCACATTTATAGGGCTCATATACTTCATTTTAGGCGCTATAAGCGTGATTTAAGGAGGAAGCTATGGCGAAATACACGGGCGCACAGAGCGTGATATTTACAAATCCGGTGTACATAATCGGACGATCCTCCATAGCCGGAAAGAGCGAGGGTCAGGGGCCTATAGGCGAATATTTTGATGGGATCGTCCCGGATGCGCTATGGGGCGAGGACAGCTTTGAAAAGTGCGAACAGAAGATGTATCGCGAGGCGGTCAAAAGGGCTATAGCCTCCGCCGGAAAGAGGGAGAAGGACATCCGCCTGCTTTTGGGCGGCGATCTTTTGAATCAGATAGTCGCGGCGGGGTATTCCGCAAGAGAGCTGGGCATTCCCTTTTTGGGATTGTACGGCGCTTGCTCAACGATGTCCGAGTCCCTTCTCGTCGCATCCATGCTCATTGACGGCGGCATGACGGACAGCGCGGTATGCTGCGCCTCCAGCCACTTCGCGACGGCCGAACGGCAGTTCCGCGTCCCCCTCGAGCAGGGAACTCCGCGCACGCCCACCTCCCAAAACACGGTAATCGGCGCGGCGGCGACCGTTTTATCGGCGGACACGGCATCAAAGCTCGTCATAACGGGCGGGACCGTCGGAAGAGTGGTCGACCTTGGCATAAAGGACTCCGAGAACATGGGCGCGGCGATGGCTCCCGCGGCATGTGAGACGATATACAACCACCTAAACGACCTTCAGATAAGCCCCGATCACTACGACAAGATAATCACAGGCGATTTAGGCACATTTGGTTCACAAATCTTAACCGATATGCTTAAAAACTTCGGCTGTGACATAACAAAACAGCACGAGGACTGCGGCGCGATGATATTTGCAAATATGGATAAGGCGCATTGCGGCGGGAGCGGCTGCGGCTGCTCGGGGATAACGCTGAACGGATATTTTTTAAAAAAGCTGCTGGACGGCGAATTAAAGCGCATATTATTCGTCGCGACGGGCGCGCTTTTGTCCCCCACCATCGTTCAACAGGGCGAAAGCATACCCGGAATAGCCCACGCCGTCGCCATAGAAAGGAGAAACGCTTAATGCTCATGGATTTCATAAACGCCTTTTGGGTGGGCGGGCTTATCTGCGTAATAGGTCAGCTTTTGCTGTCGCTCACGCGGCTCACCCCCGCGAGGATACTCGTCTTGTTCGTGGTGGGCGGCGCGGTGCTCTCCGCGTTAGGTCTATACGGTCCGTTAAAGGATTTCGCCGGTGCGGGCGCGAGCGTCCCTCTTTTGGGATTCGGTCACACGCTCTGCCAGGGCGTATTTGACGCGATAGACAGCTATGGCGCGATAGGCATTTTGACAGGCGCCGTGAGCGCAGCCGCCGCGGGGATATGCGCCGCGATAGTCTTTGGCTTTTTAGCCGCGCTGATCTTCGATCCAAAGATAAAGAAGTAACGCAAAAGCTCGGGGGTTTCGGGGGTTGCCCGAGCTGTGTTTAAAATTTGTTCAAGACATTAATAGGTTTTTAAAGGCATTATTCAAATTGAAAACTTAACTTTGCAGTTTTTTCTGAAAACCGTGGTTTTCTTAACTTTCCCATGAACAGGCAATCAAAATGTGCTGGATTTCTGTCATTTTTCAAGCAGCCCGCAGTCGGCTGTACAATCAGTACGCCGACAAGGGCTGTTGCAGAAAAAAGGCAGAAGGACAGTGCATTTTGGAAGCCTGAAGGGGGCTGCGCCTCCGAACATCCTTCCCCGCTAATCTGTTTAAGTTGATATGTCAGCATAGGTGCTTAAATTAGTTTTCGACTATATCTCGGTTCCCGACGGTGGCGGTCTTAAAATCGCAAGCGATTTTACAGACCGCATACATTACTTAGAGTAAATAGTTTTGTTTGTGACTCCCGCTCGATTACAGAAACGTTGGCATAACTACATTAGCTTGTTGTTGGCTTTTCTTTCGCGCAGCTTGTGACGGTCTTAAAACTGCTCTTCGCGGCAGTTTTACAGACCGTATGCATTATGTTTGCGAAAATAGTTTTGGGGTTAGAGCTTTATATTTGTGCGCTTAATTTAAAAAGAAAGAATAGTCACGTAAGTTGTGAATAATTAGGTTGCTTTGCTTACGCAAAGCTCCATTATATGTGCGCGCGGCGCAGCTTTCAAGCATGAAACG